>NZ_ALBR01000098.1:0-2517 GCF_002081505.1 Bacillus sp. CDB3
CGATCGCTTTTTGTTATTTTACGGAAAGGTACATCGGTATATTCAAACTAGAATGGGTATGCTAAAGGAAAAGTCTAGGAGGGATGGGCTTGATTCCGATTCAATCAAATTTAGAAGGATGTACATATGCGTTATATAAGTTAGAAGAGGTTATGAAACCACTTGGATATAGTATTGGCGGCAATTGGGATTATGATAAAGGATGCTTTGATTATAAAATCGACGAAGAAGAAGGGTATCAATTTTTACGCGTACCATTTACAGCAGTAGATGGAGAATTAGATGTGCCTGGTGTAATAGTCCGTCTTGAAACACCGTATATTCTTTCGCACGTATATCAAGACGAACTAGATGATAATGTTAATGCTTTAACAGCTGGAACGAGTGGATTGGATCAATTTGCGGAGCCGCAAGATCCAGATGGAGATGTGAAAAGAAAGTATGTCAATATAGGTAAAGTATTGGTACAAGAACTAGAAAATCATTTTTTTTAATGGTGAATAACAATGAGTGTGTCGCTTTCGATGAGAATGGAAGAATGAACTGGATTGATCATATATTGCTCGTCGCGCTTTACACCTAGTAAGAGAATGTTTTGCTTTAAAAGAGTATAGCTACAATTCGCAAAGGATTGTCCAGTGCAGGACGGGGGAATTTCCATCAGTTGTAATTTGTTATCAGAGATTTCATCGTAAAGTGAGAATAGTACACCTGAAATAGAAGGGAATAAAAGAGAAGCAGTAAATACATAGCTCGTTAATTTATTTCCTTCTATAATTTCTGATACGCCAGCTCTCGTTGCATTTTGAATTTGATCAGAAGTAAGAAGTTCAGCGATGCAGTGAATGTTTGGATTAAGTCCTTTTGCAGTTAAAATATTCAAAATGGATTCTGTATCTGCTAAGCTTTCGTTCTTCTCTTTGTCCGCTGTTATTAATATAGTGTGAGCTGTTGTGATGTTAGCTTTTAATAAAGTTTGATCGTGATGTGGACAACCTTTTATAAATTCTAAATGATGAAATGGCTTTGGGAGTAAAGAAAGTGTTTCATCAATTAAAACGATATCAAGGTTCGGTTGTAATATGTGCATTTGTTTTACAACGTGTTTTGCTCGCTCATTCCAGCCGACGATAATCATATGACCATTAGAGGTAGCAGCGTCTTCTCCTTTAATTTTCATATATTGTTTATTAATCATGTCGGTGGCGAATAGAACCATATAATAAGAACAAAATCCAGTTCCTAATAGAATAATGCCTATACCAATAAGTTTTCCTATCGTTGTATGGGGGGCAAAATCGCCGTATCCAACGGTGAAGATGGTGACGATTGACCACCAAACCCCGTCGAACCATGTGGTGAAGTGAGCTGGCTCGAGTGTATGTATAAGAAAGCCAGAAAAAGCAGTAAGTACAATAATAAAACAAATTAAACGAAAAATAATGGAATCACGAAATGTATCTACTAAATTCGCGCGGGATTTCAAATTCTTATTCCTCCTTACTTTGCAGGACTACATTCATTGTTACCATTATAGAAAAAAGAAAAACTCTCTAATTAAAAAGAGAGTTTTTTCATCTTACATACTTTCTACTTCAGTTTGTTGAACACTTTCAAGGTGCTGAAGAGCATAATAAACATCAGCAGTATGTCTTTTTTGATCGATAGACAATTTCAAATGTAAATAGTGCGAACCATTTTCCAATGTTTTGAGCTTCATGTTCTTAACTTTTATATCCATTTCTTTTATTTCTTCAATTACGGTCGGGATATTGTCCATATTTCGTACAACAAGTTTCACTGCGATATCACGTTGACGAAATGATCTAGGACCGATGAATTTCATCGTTAATGGTATAAGTTCTACACTAATCATAAGGAAACACATTCCAAAAATCGCTTCAATATAGAATCCGGCTCCAACGGCAATACCAATACCAGAAGCACCCCAAATCATGGCGGCGGTCGTTAGTCCTGCAATGCTATCGTTCCCTCTGCGTAAAATAACGCCGGCACCTAAAAAACCGATTCCTGATACGATTTGTGCAGCAAGTCGAAGTGGATCCATATTCATATGATCGGTATGCGGTAAGTTGTAAGCTGCTTTAATAGAAACAATCGTCAGGAGGCAACTAATTATAGAAATAACTAAACACGTTTTTAAACCAAGTGGTTTACGTTTTAATTCGCGCTCTAAACCGATGGCGAATCCTAAAATAGCCGAAAGACCTAGTTTAATTAATAAGTCGGCATAGTCCATATATATTCCTCCCTGTATGATATGATATATGAATAAAACATTTATATAGAAAGAAATGTTTTTGGGTAGAGTGACTTTATATAGAATATATGTAGGAAACTCTTAGAAATGAAAGGGATATTTCGTTTAAGTATATGATATTAAAAAAGAAATGTAGTTAGTTTTAAAAAAGTTTTCAAAAGGTGTTGCATTTCATTTTTCTGCATGATATATTAATAACCGTCGCTGATGCGGAAACGCAGAAAACGACAAAAAAG
>NZ_ALBR01000099.1:0-125955 GCF_002081505.1 Bacillus sp. CDB3
AAATGTATGTTCTTTGAAAACTAGATAACAGTGTAGCTCATATTTTTTTAATTTTAGTTTGGTTAAGTTAGAAAGGGCGCACGGTGGATGCCTTGACACTAGGAGTCGATGAAGGACGGGACTAACGCCGATATGCTTCGGGGAGCTGTAAGTAAGCTTTGATCCGAAGATTTCCGAATGGGGAAACCCACTATACGTAATGGTATGGTATCCTTACCTGAATACATAGGGTATGGAAGACAGACCCAGGGAACTGAAACATCTAAGTACCTGGAGGAAGAGAAAGCAAATGCGATTTCCTGAGTAGCGGCGAGCGAAACGGAATCTAGCCCAAACCAAGAGGCTTGCCTCTTGGGGTTGTAGGACATTCTATACGGAGTTACAAAGGAACGAGGTAGACGAAGCGACCTGGAAAGGTCCGTCGTAGAGGGTAACAACCCCGTAGTCGAAACTTCGTTCTCTCTTGAATGTATCCTGAGTACGGCGGAACACGTGAAATTCCGTCGGAATCTGGGAGGACCATCTCCCAAGGCTAAATACTCCCTAGTGATCGATAGTGAACCAGTACCGTGAGGGAAAGGTGAAAAGCACCCCGGAAGGGGAGTGAAAGAGATCCTGAAACCGTGTGCCTACAAATAGTCAGAGCCCGTTAATGGGTGATGGCGTGCCTTTTGTAGAATGAACCGGCGAGTTACGATCCCGTGCGAGGTTAAGTTGAAGAGACGGAGCCGCAGCGAAAGCGAGTCTGAATAGGGCGTTTAGTACGTGGTCGTAGACCCGAAACCAGGTGATCTACCCATGTCCAGGGTGAAGTTCAGGTAACACTGAATGGAGGCCCGAACCCACGCACGTTGAAAAGTGCGGGGATGAGGTGTGGGTAGCGGAGAAATTCCAATCGAACCTGGAGATAGCTGGTTCTCCCCGAAATAGCTTTAGGGCTAGCCTTAAGTGTAAGAGTCTTGGAGGTAGAGCACTGATTGAACTAGGGGTCCTCATCGGATTACCGAATTCAGTCAAACTCCGAATGCCAATGACTTATCCTTAGGAGTCAGACTGCGAGTGATAAGATCCGTAGTCAAGAGGGAAACAGCCCAGATCGCCAGCTAAGGTCCCAAAGTGTGTATTAAGTGGAAAAGGATGTGGAGTTGCTTAGACAACTAGGATGTTGGCTTAGAAGCAGCCACCATTTAAAGAGTGCGTAATAGCTCACTAGTCGAGTGACTCTGCGCCGAAAATGTACCGGGGCTAAATACACCACCGAAGCTGCGAATTGATACCAATGGTATCAGTGGTAGGGGAGCGTTCTAAGTGCAGTGAAGTCAGACCGGAAGGACTGGTGGAGCGCTTAGAAGTGAGAATGCCGGTATGAGTAGCGAAAGACGGGTGAGAATCCCGTCCACCGAATGCCTAAGGTTTCCTGAGGAAGGCTCGTCCGCTCAGGGTTAGTCAGGACCTAAGCCGAGGCCGACAGGCGTAGGCGATGGACAACAGGTTGATATTCCTGTACCACCTCTTTATCGTTTGAGCAATGGAGGGACGCAGAAGGATAGAAGAAGCGTGCGATTGGTTGTGCACGTCCAAGCAGTTAGGCTGATAAGTAGGCAAATCCGCTTATCGTGAAGGCTGAGCTGTGATGGGGAAGCTCCTTATGGAGCGAAGTCTTTGATTCCCCGCTGCCAAGAAAAGCTTCTAGCGAGATAAAAGGTGCCTGTACCGCAAACCGACACAGGTAGGCGAGGAGAGAATCCTAAGGTGTGCGAGAGAACTCTGGTTAAGGAACTCGGCAAAATGACCCCGTAACTTCGGGAGAAGGGGTGCTTTCTTAACGGAAAGCCGCAGTGAATAGGCCCAAGCGACTGTTTAGCAAAAACACAGGTCTCTGCGAAGCCGTAAGGCGAAGTATAGGGGCTGACACCTGCCCGGTGCTGGAAGGTTAAGGAGAGGGGTTAGCGTAAGCGAAGCTCTGAACTGAAGCCCCAGTAAACGGCGGCCGTAACTATAACGGTCCTAAGGTAGCGAAATTCCTTGTCGGGTAAGTTCCGACCCGCACGAAAGGTGTAACGATTTGGGCACTGTCTCAACCAGAGACTCGGTGAAATTATAGTACCTGTGAAGATGCAGGTTACCCGCGACAGGACGGAAAGACCCCGTGGAGCTTTACTGTAGCCTGATATTGAATTTTGGTACAGTTTGTACAGGATAGGCGGGAGCCATTGAAACCGGAGCGCTAGCTTCGGTGGAGGCGCTGGTGGGATACCGCCCTGACTGTATTGAAATTCTAACCTACGGGTCTTATCGACCCGGGAGACAGTGTCAGGTGGGCAGTTTGACTGGGGCGGTCGCCTCCTAAAGTGTAACGGAGGCGCCCAAAGGTTCCCTCAGAATGGTTGGAAATCATTCGTAGAGTGCAAAGGCATAAGGGAGCTTGACTGCGAGACCTACAAGTCGAGCAGGGACGAAAGTCGGGCTTAGTGATCCGGTGGTTCCGCATGGAAGGGCCATCGCTCAACGGATAAAAGCTACCCCGGGGATAACAGGCTTATCTCCCCCAAGAGTCCACATCGACGGGGAGGTTTGGCACCTCGATGTCGGCTCATCGCATCCTGGGGCTGTAGTCGGTCCCAAGGGTTGGGCTGTTCGCCCATTAAAGCGGTACGCGAGCTGGGTTCAGAACGTCGTGAGACAGTTCGGTCCCTATCCGTCGTGGGCGTAGGAAATTTGAGAGGAGCTGTCCTTAGTACGAGAGGACCGGGATGGACGCACCGCTGGTGTACCAGTTGTTCTGCCAAGGGCATAGCTGGGTAGCTATGTGCGGAAGGGATAAGTGCTGAAAGCATCTAAGCATGAAGCCCCCCTCAAGATGAGATTTCCCATAGCGTAAGCTAGTAAGATCCCTGAAAGATGATCAGGTTGATAGGTTCGAGGTGGAAGCATGGTGACATGTGGAGCTGACGAATACTAATAGATCGAGGACTTAACCATATAATATGTAGCAATGTTATCTAGTTTTGAAAGAATATAAAAAACTTGTTGACTTTTAAAAGTGAATAAGTTACAATAATTCTTGTCTTAAATGAATACAGTCTGGTAATGATGGCAGAGAGGTCACACCCGTTCCCATACCGAACACGGAAGTTAAGCTCTCTAGCGCCGATGGTAGTTGGGACCTTGTCCCTGTGAGAGTAGGACGTTGCCAGGCAAATGGAGGATTAGCTCAGCTGGGAGAGCACCTGCCTTACAAGCAGGGGGTCGGCGGTTCGATCCCGTCATCCTCCACCATTTTTGCCGACTTAGCTCAATTGGTAGAGCAACTGACTTGTAATCAGTAGGTTGGGGGTTCAAGTCCTCTAGTCGGCACCAGAAAATCATGGCGGTTGTGGCGAAGTGGTTAACGCACCGGATTGTGGCTCCGGCATTCGTGGGTTCGATTCCCATCAGTCGCCCCATTTTTTCTTAAAAAATTATAACATGCGGGTGTGGCGGAATTGGCAGACGCACTAGACTTAGGATCTAGCGCCTTTGGCGTGGGGGTTCGACTCCCTTCACCCGCACTTTTAATAAAATAACTCATACATGTCTTGCGGAAGTAGTTCAGTGGTAGAATACAACCTTGCCAAGGTTGGGGTCGCGGGTTCGAATCCCGTCTTCCGCTCCAATTTTCAATATGACATGCCGGGGTGGCGGAACAGGCAGACGCACAGGACTTAAAATCCTGCGGTGGGTGACCACCGTGCGGGTTCGACCCCCGCCCTCGGCACCATATGCGCCCGTAGCTCAATTGGATAGAGCGTTTGACTACGGATCAAGAGGTTAGGGGTTCGACTCCTCTCGGGCGCGCTTTTATTAACGGGAAGTGGCTCAGCTTGGTAGAGCACCTGGTTTGGGACCAGGGGGTCGCAGGTTCAAATCCTGTCTTCCCGATATTCCAAAAAACATGGGGCCTTAGCTCAGCTGGGAGAGCGCCTGCCTTGCACGCAGGAGGTCAGCGGTTCGATCCCGCTAGGCTCCACTTATTTGAATATTATTTATGGCGGTGTAGCTCAGCTGGCTAGAGCGTACGGTTCATACCCGTGAGGTCGGGGGTTCGATCCCCTCCGCCGCTACCATAAAGGACCTTTAGCTCAGCTGGTTAGAGCAGACGGCTCATAACCGTCCGGTCGTAGGTTCGAGTCCTACAAGGTCCACCATTAGAAGTTTATATCTCGGAGGTATACCCAAGTTCGGCTGAAGGGATCGGTCTTGAAAACCGACAGGCGGCGAGAGTCGCGCGGGGGTTCGAATCCCTCTACCTCCTCCATTTTTTTCTAAATTAAATATTATATCATCGCGGGGTGGAGCAGCACGGTAGCTCGTCGGGCTCATAACCCGAAGGTCGCAGGTTCAAATCCTGTCCCCGCAACCAAATGGTCCCGTGGTGTAGTGGTTAACATGCCTGCCTGTCACGCAGGAGATCGCCGGTTCGACCCCGGTCGGGACCGCCATTTTAATAAGGCTCGGTAGCTCAGTCGGTAGAGCAGAGGACTGAAAATCCTCGTGTCGGCGGTTCGATTCCGTCCCGAGCCACCATTTTGAAGTCGCAAGCCGGCTTAGCTCAATTGGTAGAGCAACTGACTTGTAATCAGTAGGTTGGGGGTTCAAGTCCTCTAGCCGGCACCACTTTCAAAATGAGCCATTAGCTCAGTTGGTAGAGCATCTGACTTTTAATCAGAGGGTCGAAGGTTCGAATCCTTCATGGCTCACCATTTTCAATTTAATGCGGGTGTAGTTTAGTGGTAAAACAAGAGCCTTCCAAGCTCTGGTCGAGAGTTCGATTCTCTTCACCCGCTTTTCAATTATGGGCCTATAGCTCAGCTGGTTAGAGCGCACGCCTGATAAGCGTGAGGTCGATGGTTCGAGTCCATTTAGGCCCACCATAATTATTCCGCAGTAGCTCAGTGGTAGAGCTATCGGCTGTTAACCGATCGGTCGTAGGTTCGAGTCCTACCTGCGGAGCCATATTATAGAGAAGTACCCAAGTGGCTCAAGGGGCTCCCCTGCTAAGGGAGTAGATCGCGAACGCGGTGCGAGGGTTCGAATCCCTTCTTCTCTGCCAGAACTGGCCCGTTGGTCAAGTGGTTAAGACACCGCCCTTTCACGGCGGTAACACGGGTTCGAATCCCGTACGGGTCATACTAAAAGAGATAGCATAATCTGCTATCTCTTTTTTGTTGTGTAAAAGTGGACGTTGAATCGTCTGCTTTTTTGAGGTATTGTATACTTTTTTCTATTTGAATCGTCTAACTAATAGAAAGGAGAGAGCGATGGAGTATGAAAAGGTCATATAACCACCTTTACACTGATTTCACCATCGCTCTACTGAATATCAAGTTCACTGCAATCACGATGACTGCACCGATAAGGGTTGCAAATACACGGTCGAACAGAATGATAAACTGGAACGGCTTGCCGGCTTCCATGATCAAAATAATGAGCGGGATCATGGTTGCAGAGTATACAAGATAATTTCGAACCTTTAGAAGAGGTCGAACACCTGCGAATAGCCCGATACTTATAACTAACCCCCAAATTGGTAGACTAGTTGCAAGAAGCAAGCTCGCAACAATCACGCCGATTACTGTACCAAGCACTCGTTGTGTTGTTTTGATTGGAAAGAGTTCTATTTTCCGCTGGGTAAGGATCGCTACGGTAATTGCAATCCAATAGAAGTGGTGCTCGGGCCAAAGTATTCGCAATCCCTCAGCTATACCTAGACATAATGCGAGCCTGATTGGGAATTGCCAACCGGATAGGTGTGCCAGAGAATTCCTCCATAGAATGATTTTTTTCGATGTTGGCCCTTTCACAGCTCCATCCAGCGATGATTTAAAACAACGGTGTACCCAGATGCCTAGCACCAAGCTGATACTGACGGTCCAAATCGCCCCTGCTAAGATTGAAAAAATTAGTTCCATTCGGTACTCCGTCTGGTCGACCATGTTGAGGATGATAATCAGGAATACGACAAAGCGTGTTGTTGCCACCGCCAAGGCACGACTATATCCGCCAATTAACGCAGCAAGGCTTACCAGCAGGATCAAGACTCCAAATGTCAGATAGCCATGTCCGAAAGAGAGAACAGCAGCAATCGCAGCGAGCACTACTGATATCAGCGCTGATGCCAACTTTTTCCCGTGATTTATAAAACTTGAACCGACTTTCACGCTACTGACTGCCAAACTGCCGACAGATGCAGCAAAACCAAGAGCAGGATAGCCTAGAACTGTGGCGAACAGAACAGGTCCGGCCATACCTATGCCGGCGGAAATGAGTTCTACTCTCTCTACCTTGGCCTCCTTAGACCAAGAAAAGACTTGAGCCCTATATGTCTTTACATTCATCTATAGCACCTCTTCCGACCCAAAGAGTAGGGTACAGTTTAATAGCTCTTTCTTTAATCCATGGACAGGTGGTGATACCTATGTCCATCAGGCTAATATTTTGAAGTATCCCCAAAGTGAAAATTTTATCTTTCCAGAGTTATTTATAATAATTCAGCTCATTTTTTTCGATATGGGGAAATGCCAATTTCTTAAGTTGATGGCAATGTATGGTGACCCCTTATAGAAACCTCTAAAAGTATTGCTGCGGATTTACAAAAATTAAATGATAAGAATTATGTGAAGGCTGCTGTATTAGGGGCTACTGCGGAAAATAAATAATATAGATAGAAGAAGCTGTCTCTAAATGGGTAATCTATTGGAGACAGCTTCTTTGTGGGTGTAACAAAAGCTGGTATCTTGTCGATATTCCTTGTCGGATCGCCGATATAATGTCACTTATCGCCAGAACTCCTTTCACAATCTAAATAAAACGCATGAATTGGTATTGATTCCACACCTGCCACGATAACTTTACAATCTATGTGAAAAAGTTCACAAATAGGTCATAATTTGTGAAGTAATTCACAATGATCCGTGCTACAATATGAATGTAAAGAAGTTAAACAACATTAAATTAGTATTTTAATTAATTACTTAAACAATAATAAAAAATAGATGTAAACAATTGAAAGGGGAAATTAACATGAAAAAAGGTATCAATCGCGTAGTATTAGTAGGAACAGGAGCTGTAGGCTGTAGTTATGCTTACTCAATGATCAACCAAGGTGTAGCTGAAGAATTCGTATTAGTAGATGTTAATGAAGCAAAAGCAGAAGGAGAGGCAATGGACTTAAGCCATGCGGTACCATTCTCTCCAGCAGCAACAAAAGTTTGGAGCGGTAGCTATGCAGATTGTAAAGATGCAGATCTAGTTGTTATCACTGCTGGATTACCACAAAAGCCAGGCGAAACTCGTTTAGACTTAGTTGAGAAAAATACAAAGATCTTTAAACAAATCGTTCGCGGTATTATGGATAGCGGATTCGATGGAATCTTCTTAATCGCAACTAACCCAGTTGATATTTTAACTTACGTAACTTGGAAAGAATCTGGTTTACCGAAAGAGCGCGTAATCGGTTCTGGTACTACTTTAGACTCTGCTCGTTTCCGTTACATGTTAGGTGACTACTTAGATGTAGATCCACGTAACGTTCATGCTTACATCGTTGGTGAGCACGGTGACACTGAACTTCCAGTATGGAGCCACGCTACTGTAGGTGTACAAAAACTAGAAACAATCTTAGCGAACAACGAACAATACAACCAAGAAGATTTAGATAAAATCTTTGAAAATGTACGCGATGCAGCTTACCATATCATCGAGCGTAAAGGTGCAACTTACTACGGAATCGGTATGTCACTACTTCGTGTAACTAAAGCAATCTTAAGCAACGAGAACAGCGTGTTAACTGTATCGGCATACCTTGAAGGCCAATATGGTGAGAAAGATGCTTACGTAGGTGTTCCAGCTGTTATTAACCGCGAAGGTGTACGTGAAATCGTAGAACTTGAATTAAACGAAGAAGAAAAAGTGAAGTTCGCTCATTCTGTAAAAGTATTAAAAGAAACAATGGCACCAGTACTATAATAATTGCTAAATAATTCAGAGGCGGGAAACTGCTTCCTACCTCTGAGTTTTTATATAATTTAATATAAATTCCTTTTCCGGTTTCCCTTGTATATCCCCAATATACCCCTTTTGCTGGATAAGGGTCGTTTATAGAAAAGAGCACTCTATTTTATATAGAGTGCTCTTTATTATCCCGCTATTTGCCGGGCAGCCCGATTGGTGAAGGCTAATAATCAGTGGGGGGATGAACAAAATCCCCACTGATTAAAGTTTCACTTTATTATTTTTTAGGCGTTAATCCTAATTTCTTTAAAATATCTGCAAGAGTACCGCTTTTTGATTTTTCAACAGGCGTTTGTGATTTAGCTGCATCTGGCCCTTTTTTCAAGAAGTTCTTTTCAACGAAACGAATATCTTTTTCGTCGACAATACCATCTTTGTTAAGATCGCCGTCTTTTACAGATACTCCTTTTTTACCATAGTTGCTAGCGATAATTTCAGCATCTTTAATATCAATTACTTTATCTCCATTTACATCACCGGCAAGGTTTTCATCCAGGCGTGCATAATAATATTGGCCAAGGAGCTTACCATCTTTTTCAGTACCTAATTTCGTTGTTAGTCGGCTTGTTAAATGCCCTGGAACTTCTACGTATAAGTTGTAGTCGCGTTTATTAACAGGAAGTCCATTTAATTTGAAATATCCGTATTTATCAAGTGAGCCTTCAAACTTATGACGGTAAGAATCAGTCGCATATACTTTTACGCCAAGCTTTGTATAATCGAATTTTTCATCTAAATATCCACGTTCATTTAAGAATGCACCAGGTTTAATATTTCCTTCTACTAGTGAATTTAAGGACATAACTGAGAATGTTTGGTCTTGTAGGACACGCATTCTATTTGGCTCTGTTTCCCCTGGCTTCCAGTATACAAAAATTGGTGAATCCAACTGAGCGTTTGCTTCATAAAACTCATCATTTTCTACTTTGAAAGTTACATCAATGAACGGGAAATCACCATCTAATCCAGTAAAGTTTTTGTCATCGATCGCTCCGCCAACTGTAACAGAACCTTCTTCTAACTTCGGCTCATTCACTTTTGCGGTTACACCTTTTTCAGAAAGGAGTTTTTCAAAAGCTGGATTAAATTTCGCATTTGCAAATGTAAAGTTCTTCTCTAGGAACTTTACGTTAAATTCCCCAGCAACAAATTGTTTTACGTGTTTTGCGTTGAGTGTTACAGTAAGTTCATCATTTTTGTATACTTCTTTTTTATCATAACTAGTTTTCGCATATTGAGCTCCTTGCGGGATAAACCAATAGTTATTTACACCGCTTGGATAGTCAGGACCTGCAGTTGCATAATCAAAAATATATACGCCTGTTTTCATAGGGCCTTCCACTTTAAAGGATTCAGGAGTAATGCCAACTTTAAAGTCACCATTTGCATTAATAGGTAAAAACTTATGCAAGTATGGGGAATAGTCATAGTACATAACCCCGTTTGCTTCTTGCGTAATGTTTAATCCTTTTCCTTTTAAATAGTCAACGTTTGAATCGTACACATTTCCTTTAATCCATAATGCCTTTTTACCATCTTCTACTGTATAGTTTTCTTCATTTAACTCGTAAATACCAGGCTTTAATCCAGTTAATTTCACTTCTGGTGGTGTATTATCGATTACGACATAATCACCTTTCACACGTGCTTTTCCCGCTTTATCATAGCCAACAAATTCAATTGTGTAATCGCCTTCTGGTAAGTCAATTTTCTCATCACCGATTGGTTTCGCAGGATCATTTGTAAAAGGATATACTTTTCCGTTAAAGAATGAATCTAAGTAGTAATACACATCCGTTTTTAGTCCACTCGTGTTTAATGTTCCGATGAATCCGAGCGCTTTATTTGTTTTTGAGTCTTTCACGATAAGATCTAACGTTTCAAGTTCGCTGTTTAATTGGAATGCCCCGTGAACATATGATTCACCGTATGGATTAAATTTCGATGTATCAGTTGAAATTGCTTTTCTTGATAGTATCGCATTTTCAATACCAGGCTCTGATACACGAATAGAGAATGGTATTTGATACGTTTCTTCTTTATTTTTTGTATTTGTAATATGAATATATCCTTCATATCGACCTTGCTTCACGCCAGCTGGGACATTAATTTTTGCTTCAATCTCATCTGATTTTCCAGCACCAATAGTAATTGTTTCTGCAATAGAAACTTTTACACCATTTGCGGTAGCATCGTTAATAGAAGAAGATGCTGGTGTATAAGAAATTTCTGTTTTAAATTCTTTTTTCTCTTGTTTATTATGGCTTTCCACTTTTATATTTCGTTTTTGTTCAAGAGCTTCACCGTCTTTTTGATAAAACTTCCCGAATGCAATGGATCCGGTTTCTTCTGGTACTTCAATTACTTCATCATTCACAACTGTTTTTGTTGTATCTAGCACTTTAAAACTTGTTTCCGTATGAACGGCGTTGTACGCATCTACTCGTCCAGCTCCCACTTCATATACGGAATACTTTTCTTTTAAATTATCAGCTGTGTTCATGAGAGACGCCTTTACATCGAATGGAGAGTATTCTGGGTGTTCTTGTAAAATAAGAGCAGCAACGCCAGCGATATGAGGAGAAGCCATGGATGTTCCTTGCATACGCTCATAGGAAACGTCATAGTTTTGGCCTTCTTGTGGATCGTTAATATATTCAGGTACTGTTGAAAGTACAGCAACACCAGGTGCTGTAATATCAGGTTTAATATCATCATTGGATGTAACAGGGCCGCGTGAGCTAAAGTCTGCAAGATGGTCGCCTTCTGTTTGAATGTAGTTGATTTCATTGAAAGTTAAAGAGGTACTGCCTTGTTCAATTTGGACTTTTAGTTTTTCACCGTCTTCTTTCGTTAGGCGGAATGTAGGAATGTATTTTGTGCTTTCACCAACGTAGAAAGGAATTTCTCCATCCACGTTGTTATAAATAATAACGGCTTTTGCACCAGCTTGTTTTGCATTCGCGATTTTTTCATCAAATGAGAGTGTACCACGTGCAACGAGAGCGATTTTCCCTTTTACATCCTTTTTACTAAACTCGCCAGGGGTACCGATTCCTACAGATTCAATCGGTAAAGTTTGTCCCTTGAAATCCTCTATTTTATCAGTGAAGTTTTTGCCGAATAAAATTAGGTTAGGAAATTGTAATTGTCCAGCATGACCTGATAGTTTTGGTAAAGAAATAGAGCTATCACTTGCTCCGACTGTAATAGCAAAGGGAGAAGCACCTGGTGATCCGAGTGTCGATGGATTTGGACCAGAGTTACCAGCAGCAACGACTGTAACAACACCGGAAAGCATTGCGTTATTGACAGCGATAGACGTTGGATCAAGCGGATTGTTGCTATCGTCACCTAACGATAAGTTAATGACGTTCATACCGTCAGAAATAGATTTATCAATTGCAGCGATAATACCTGAACTATCTCCGCTTCCGTATGGACCGAGTACACGATAGTTATACAATTCAATGTCAGGTGCAACACCTTTTACTGCGGAATCTGATTGGTTTTTCTTTTGAGCAGAAACGATACCTGCTACGTGAGTACCATGTGCGGTGTAGAAGGAAGAACCACGATCATCAAATTCAGGAGCGCCAGATTGTTGCCACTCTGCGTAAGTTGTTTCCATCGGGTCTGCATCGTTATTAATAAAGTCCCAACCTTTTACGGAATTGGGGTCTACCTTACTAGAATCTTCACCTGGTTTTGCGCGATAGCCTTTATACACGTCTTTTAAGTCAGGGTGATTGTAATCTATACCTGTATCTAATACTCCAACTTTAATTCCTTTTCCGGTAATGCCCTCACTATGTAACTTATCTACCCCAATTTGCGGGATGCTATCTGTTAGTTTTTGAGGTGCTTTTTGCTCCGCTTGTTTCGGTAAATTTAATTTTACTTCGTAATCTTTCCAAATACGTTTTACAACGCCAATTCGTAACAATTCTTCAACTGTATTTGCCGGTAATGTTAGTGCGACCCCATTTATAGCGTGCTTATAAGAACGTTTAATTTGTACAGATTGAAAATTTCCAGACTTCACTGATGGACTGAATTGACGGAGGTTTTTGAGACCTTTTTGAAATTCTTCATGCTCTTGATCAATGCGTGCCTTTATATTTTCAGGTGCAGCTTGCAAGCCTTTTTCTTTTTGTTTTAATTCATTAATCTTTACTGGTGCAGTTTGAAATTCTACAATGATATTTACTGGTTCGGAACTGCTCGTATTAATATCTGGTGAAATCGTAAAACCAGGATTGGCATCTAACGTTTGTAATGCCTGACGCTGTTCTTTAGAAAGTTTTGATAGTAAAGACTGGGCGTTTGAAGAGTCAATTTGGTTAATAGGGTTTTCAGCAAGTACATTGAACGGAAGGGCAGTTGAAAATAGAACGCCAGCCGTTACAATTCCGGTAACAAAACGATTTTTCTTTTTCATGTATAGGCCTCCGATAATTTATATTTTAAAAATTATTTCTCCACGCCTGGTGTTTGCTCTGCATGGAATGTCCAGTTTAGTTGTAAGGAATCACCCTGGAATTTATTTTGATCTTGGTCGTTGTCTTCAAAGGAGAAGAGAACGTGTAAGGAATCTGTTTCACCAGATTTAATACCGTCTATTAAGTTATGACGTTCTAGAGAAGTAGCGACATCTTCAGGTTTCATAGTTTTTAATTCCGATAGTTTTGTTTCCCACAAAATTTCATGGTCATCGTTTGGATTAGATGGCTTTCCATCATTCACTAAAAATTTAACGATGATATGATCGCCTAAATCTTCACTATCATTATTTTGCTTTGCATCTGTAACTTCATAGGATGTTTCAAGTGATACTTTTGCAATGTCCAATGAACCTTTATTTTCAAGTTTGAAGTTTCTTTCAATAAAATCACCTGGTTTTAAATCTTTCACATCAACGATGACACTTGGGTTAATAGAAAGATCTAATGTTCCAGATTGAAATGAATTATTAGATGTTTCGGAATCACTGAAATAGGCGAATACACCGCTAAATGTAAGTGATAAGCCTAGTGATGCAGTGACAGCTCCCATTCCTACTTTTTGTTTCAATGACATAAGAAAGCCCCCTAGTTTGATTTTTTATTAAACTTTCGCAAAGTAAACACAGTATTCTAGTATGAATTATATTTACGAAAGTTCGATGTTCTTTATTGAGAACAAGTATATGCGTATGAATTTTACATTTCAAGAAACTTTGTGACAAAAAATGTTGAGAAACATTATTTTATGACAGATTATTCTGGTTGTAATTTATGTGGAAAATAGCGTGAAAAACAGGGAGAAACTAATAAAATAAATATTGAGCAACAATGAAAGGCGAGAAATAGTAAGAGAAAATGAAGCGTTTGCAATGAATATTCGTCAAAATTCGATATTTTATATGGTAAATGTGAATATTTTAAGCCAAAATTAAGAAAAATACGTATATTTTTTAAAAAATAACAAGGATATTTCAGTTTTTCGCAGAAATGATAAAGAGTAAAAAATTTCTGTCATCTTAGTGAGGTGAACATATTGGATGTAATAAATTGTGAAGAAGTGAAACGAGATGAGTTTCATACAGAAAAGTACTATGACAGTTATAACATCTTTGGGGCACATATTGTGACGGAAGATGGCATGCGAGGTGTACGATTCACAGTATGGGCTCCTCATGCGAAAGCAATGAGTGTTGTTGGAGATTTTAATGAATGGGATTATGAGCAACATAAGATGCTACAAGTGACAGAAGATGGGATTTGGTCCTTGTTTGTACCGCATATTGCAGAGAATGAGATATACAAGTATGCGATTGAAACGATGGACGGTGCTGTTATTTTAAAAGCAGATCCTTACGCAGTATATGCAGAAGTAAGACCAAATACGGCATCTGTAGTTTTTGATATAGAGGGATATGAATGGAATGATAAAAACTGGATTCGTAAGAGAAAGAAAAAATCGATTTATAAAGAAGCGATGACAGTTTATGAATTACATTTCGGTTCTTGGAAAAAGAAAGAAGATGGCGATCTGTATTCTTACAGAGAAATGGCCGAGGAGCTCATTCCATATGTGGTGGAACATCAATTTACACATATCGAAATTATGCCGCTTGTTGAGCATCCATATGATCGTTCTTGGGGATATCAAGGAACAGGATATTATGCAGCGACAAGTAGATTCGGCACGCCACATGATTTGATGTATTTTGTCGATGAATGTCATAAATATGGAATCGGTGTCATTTTAGATTGGGTGCCGGGGCATTTTTGTAAAGATGCTCACGGTTTATATTTGTTTGATGGGACACCGACTTATGAATATAAAGATATAGATGTACAAGAAAACCTGGTATGGGGAACTGTTAATTTTGATTTAGGGAAGAGAGAAGTACGTAATTTCTTAATTTCAAATGCATTATTTTGGATGAGGTATTTCCATATTGATGGTTTCAGGGTAGATGCAGTTGCGAATATGTTGTACTGGAATAAAGAAGGAAAAGAGCAAAGCAATGAACACGCTGTTTCTTTCTTACGAGAGTTAAATGAAGCTGTGTTTGCAGAAGATGAAGAGTTTCTTATGACAGCAGAAGATTCAACAGCTTGGCCGCTTGTAACAGCTCCAACATACGAGGGTGGACTTGGATTCAATTATAAATGGAATATGGGTTGGATGAATGACGTGCTGAAATATATGGAATGTGCACCAGAGTACCGGAAATACATTCATGAGAAAATGACATTCTCTTTACTATATGCTCACTCTGAAAACTTCATATTGCCACTTTCTCATGATGAAGTCGTTCATGGGAAAAAGTCGTTATTAAATAAAATGCCGGGAGAGTACTGGGATAAGTTCGCCCAACTTCGTTTATTATATGGATATTTCTTTACTCATCCAGGTAAGAAATTACTCTTTATGGGCGGGGAATTTGGCCAATTTGATGAGTGGAAAGATCTTGAAGATTTAGATTGGAATTTACATGATTTTGAAATGCATCGTAATATGCATGATTACTTTAAAGAGCTCATAGCATTGTATAAGCGTTCAAAACCACTTTGGCAGTTAGATCACTCGCCTGAAGGGTTTCAGTGGATTGATGCTAATAATAATGAGCAAAGTATTTTCTCGTTTATTCGCCAAGGGGATAAGCAAGAAGATGCGTTAGTTGTCGTATGTAATTTTACGAAAGCTACATATGAAAACTATAAAGTAGGTGTACCAGATTTCGAGTATTATAACGAAATTTTAAACAGTGATGCTGAGCAATATGGCGGATCGGGGCAAGTGAATAAGAAACGTCTCAAGGCGGTTCTAGAACCGTATCATAATCAAGCGGCACATGTAGAAATTACAATTCCACCATTTGGCGTATCCATATTACGACCAGTGAAGACGAGAAAGGGGAGCAAAAAACAAGATGGCTCAAAAACAAAAGTGCGTAGCAATGTTACTAGCAGGGGGAAAAGGTAGTCGTTTAAGTGCATTAACAAAAAATTTAGCTAAGCCAGCTGTTCCATTTGGTGGTAAATATCGCATTATTGATTTTACGTTAAGTAACTGTGCAAACTCTGGTATTGAAACGGTGGGGATTTTAACGCAATATCAACCGCTAGAACTGCATAATTATATTGGAATCGGAAACGCTTGGGATTTAGACCGCGTAAACGGTGGAGTCACAGTGTTACCCCCTTATGCGGAGTCTTCAGGTGTGAAGTGGTATACAGGTACGGCAAGTGCTATTTATCAAAACTTAAACTATTTAAGCCAGTATGAACCAGAATATGTCCTTATTTTATCGGGCGATCATATTTATAAAATGGATTACAGCAAAATGCTAGATTACCATATTGAGAAAGAAGCAGATGTTTCAATTTCTGTTATTGAAGTGCCATGGGATGAAGCGAGTCGTTTTGGCATTATGAATACAAATGAAGAGATGGAAGTTGTTGAATTTGAAGAAAAACCGCAATTTCCAAGAAGTAATCTTGCATCAATGGGAATTTATATTTTTAACTGGGCTATTTTAAAAGAATATTTAGAGATGGATGCAAGAAATCCTGAATCTAGTAATGATTTCGGAAAAGATGTACTTCCGCTTTTATTAGATGAAGGGAAGAAGCTGATGGCGTATCCGTTTGAAGGATATTGGAAAGATGTCGGAACGGTGAAAAGTTTATGGGAAGCGAATATGGATTTACTTCGCGATGAAACATCGTTGAATTTAAATGACCGTAATTGGCGCATTTGTTCTGTGAATCCAAACGAGCCGCCTCAATATATTGCAGAACAGGCAAAAGTAGAAGAATCACTTATTAATGAAGGGTGCGTCATTGAAGGGGACGTGAAGCATTCTGTTTTATTCCAAGGAGTAACGGTAGAAGAAGGTAGTATGGTAATCGATTCTGTCGTTATGCCTGGGGCAAAGATTGGTAAAAACGTTGTGATTGAAAGAGCGATTGTTGGCTCGGAAATGGTTATTGAAGATGGGACAATAATTCGCCCAGAAAAAAATGTTGATGATGTAGTACTAATTGCTGAAGGGAAATAGAAAAGGGGGATGAAATGAATGGGAGAAAAAATGTTAGGAATTATTAATGCAACGGGAAGTTTTCCTTCCTTAAAGAAAGTAACAGGGCATCGTTCATTAGCGGCGTTACCGTTTGGGGGCCGTTACCGACTCATTGATTTCATGCTTTCAAATATGGTGAATTCTAATATTCATAGTGTAGCGGTTTTTACAAGTCATAAAAATCGTTCTTTAATGGATCATGTCGGTTCAGGAAAACAGTGGGATTTAGATAGAAAGCGTGATGGACTGTTTTTATTCCCACCGAACTGCCAATGCGATCATGACGAATTTGGATCTTTTGCACATTTTAGAAGACATGTTGATTATTTTCTAAGAAGCAGAGAAGAGTATGTTGTTATTACAAATAGCCATCTTGTAACAGCGTTAAATTTTCAAGCGGTGTTAGATCGACATATACATACGTCCGCAGATATTACGGAAGTTTGTCATGAAGGGGTTTCGCTTCAAACATATGTGTTAAAGAAACAATTACTGCTAGACTTATTTGAGACATATAAAGATGTGGAGCAATACAGTTTATTTGATGTAGTGAGAGAAAAGCGCGGGGAATCATTGCATATTGCTACGTATGAGCATACAGGATATGTAGCGATCATTGATTCGATTGAAAGTTACTATAAGCATAGTTTAGAAATTTTGCAACCTGCTATTTGGAAACAATTATTTAAGAAAGAAGCACCAATCTTTACGAAAGTAAAAGATGAGCCACCAACTCGTTACATGAAGGGTGCAGTAGTGAAAAATACAATGGTTGCAAACGGCAGTATTATTGAAGGTGAAGTGGAAAATAGTGTTGTCTCCCGTTCTGTTAAAATTGGAAAAGGTTCAATTGTTCGTAATAGTATTATTATGCAAAAGAGCCAAATTGGAGATAATTGTATAATAGATGGTGTTATTATTGATAAAGATGTGAAACTTGGCGACGGCGTAGTGTTAAAAGGAAGTGCTGATGAGCCATATGTTGTAGAAAAAGGTAGTGTACAAAATAGTACAATCAATAGTTATTCGTAAATAGCAGGTACATAATTAGTGGGGGATTTAGAAAACCCCCACTAATTATGGTTTTACTCTACATGAAAACTTGAAGGGAGGAAGCTGTAAGAAGAGCGATTTATGATGTATACGCTTTTCGTGCAGTGGAACAACAGGTGAATATTTTATTTGCAGTATCAGAATGTGTACCATTTATTAAATCCGGAGGCCTAGCTGATGTAGCAGGAGCGCTCCCAAAAGAATTAAAAAAATTAGGAGTGAATGTTCGCATTATACTTCCGAACTACAGTCTTATCCCGAAAGAGCTAAGAGAAGGATGTACGCTTCATAAAGTAATTAACGTTCCTCTTGGATGGAGAAACCAATATTGCGGGATTTTAAAAGGTGAGCAGGATGGGATTACGTATTACTTAATAGATAATGAATATTATTTTAAGAGAGATTCTCTATATGGTCATTATGATGATGGGGAGCGTTTTTCTTATTTTTCAAAAGCAGTTTTAGAGTGTATTCCGCATCTTGATTTCGAAGTAGATGTTCTTCATAGCCATGATTGGCACACAGCTATGGTTAATTTCTTGCTTCGTGAAAAGTATCAAGATAACCCGTTATATGAGCATATTAAAACGGTATATACGATTCATAACTTGCAGTTCCAAGGTGTATTTCCTCCTGAAGTGATGTACGACTTACTGGAGCTTGGTCATGAATATTTTCATAGTGAACAGCTTGAGTTTTATGGAAACGTGAACTTTATGAAAGGTGGTATTATCGCATCTGACCAAATTACAGCGGTTAGCCCGACATATAAAGAAGAGATTCAATATGAGTTTTTCGGTGAGAAGTTAGATGGATTGTTACGAAAGAATAACGATAAGCTTAGTGGCATTGTAAATGGAATTGATACGAGCGTATATAATCCAGAAACAGATTCGTATATTACTGCTCAGTATAGTGCAGAGTCATTAGATGGAAAGAATGAAAATAAACGTGCATTGCAGCGTTATTTTGGTTTGCCAGAAAAAGAAGATACGCCAGTTATTTCGATGGTAACACGATTAACGAAGCAAAAGGGGCTTGATCTAGTACGTACTGTATTCCGCGAAATAATGGAAGAAGATGTACAATGTATTATTTTGGGATCAGGCGATTCTGAATACGAGCAGTTCTTTGAATGGATGGCATACGAGTATCCAGAAAAGGTAAAAGTATATATCGGATTTAATGAAGAGTTAGCGCACCAAGTATATGCGGGAAGCGATTTGTTTTTAATGCCATCGCTGTTTGAACCGTGTGGCCTTGGACAACTTATTGCACTAGCATATGGCACGATTCCAATTGTAAGAGAAACAGGTGGATTAAATGATACTGTACATTCTTATGATGAAGACACTGGAATTGGAAATGGCTTTAGCTTTACGAACTTTAATGCACATGACATGTTACATACGGTTCTTCGTGCAATTGAGTTTTATCAAGATAAACCGGTATGGGATAGGCTTGTAAAGCAAGCGATGACTGAAGATTATAGCTGGGGGAAATCGGCTCTTGCGTACAAGAAATTGTATAAAAGTCTCATGGAATAACATTGAGGTGGTGAATAAATGTTTACTCATGTTGAAAGCTTCAAATCCGCTTTTCTAGAAAAATTAGAAACGATGTATGGGAAAAGTTTCAAAGATTCTACAACTCGTGATCAGTATAATACGCTCGGTCATATGGTACGTGAGTATATGAATAGTCAATGGATTGCAACGAATGAAAGTTATCGGTCTGGAGACCAAAAGCAAATGTATTACTTATCCATTGAATTTTTACTTGGGCGTTTGCTTGGAAGTAACATATTAAACTTAGGTATCAGGGATGTATGTGAAAAGGGGCTTTCTGAACTTGGAATTTCTTTGCACGAGTTAGAAGAGGTTGAAGCAGATGCAGGACTTGGAAATGGTGGACTTGGCCGATTAGCAGCCTGTTTCCTCGACTCGCTTGCTTCTTTAAACTTACCAGGACATGGCTGTGGTATTCGTTATAAGCATGGCCTGTTTGATCAGAAAATTGTTGATGGTTATCAAGTAGAATTTCCAGAACAGTGGCTTCTTCATGAAAATGTTTGGGAAGTAAGAAGGTATGATCAAGCTGTAGAAGTAAGTTATTTCGGAAACGTTGAACCGCTAGAAATTGATGGGCGTTTAGAGTTCAGGCATACAAATGCAGAAGTTATTATGGCAGTACCATACGACGTCCCAGTTGTAGGGTATGAAACAAGTACTGTAAATACGCTCAGACTTTGGAATGCGGAGCCAGTTCCTTTCCCGCAAAATTGTAAAGATATTTTGAAATATAAGCGTGAAACAGAGGCTGTATCGGAGTTTTTATATCCGGATGATACGCATGATGAGGGGAAAATACTTCGTTTGAAACAACAGTATTTCCTCGTATCAGCAAGTTTGCAAAATATCGTTCGTATGCATAGGGAGAGACACGGTAGTCTTCGTCAGTTACACGAAAAAATCGCGATTCATATAAACGATACACATCCGGTTCTAGCGATTCCGGAACTTATGCGTATTTTAATAGACGAAGAAAAATTGGCGTGGGAAGAAGCTTGGTGTATAACAACGCAGACGATTTCCTATACGAATCATACGACGTTATCAGAAGCGCTTGAGAAATGGCCAATTCACATTTTTAAACCGTTATTACCGAGAATTTATATGATTATTGAAGAAATTAATGAACGTTTCTGTCATGAGCTTTGGGACCGTTATCCGTACGATTGGAAGCGTATTGAGGACATGGCCATTATTGCGCATGATCTTGTGAAAATGGCTCATTTAGCGATTGTTGGTAGCCATAGCGTCAATGGTGTGGCAAAAATCCACACAGAAATTTTAAAGCAGCGTGAAATGCGATTGTTCTATGAATTTTATCCAGATAAGTTTAATAATAAAACGAATGGAATTGCTCATAGGCGCTGGCTAATGAAGGCGAATCCGCAGCTGACGAATCTTATTTCGGAAGCGATTGGAACAGAGTGGAAGAAAGAACCTATTAAGCTTCAAGCGCTGCAAACATTTCAATACGATGCTAGTTTCCAAGAAAAGCTTGCAGGGGTAAAACAAGAGCGTAAGATTATTTTAGCGGAGCGCATTCATAATAAAATGGGGATCACGATTGATCCAAATTCTATTTTTGATGTGCAAGTGAAAAGACTACATGCCTATAAACGACAATTATTAAATGTTCTTCATATTTTATACTTGTATAACCGTTTAAAAGAGGATACTAGTTTTTCATTTTACCCGCGTACTTTTATTTTTGGAGCGAAAGCATCACCTGGCTATTATTATGCGAAGAAAATTATTAAATTAATAAATGAGCTTGCAAGAAAAGTAAATAACGATCCGTACGTAAGTCAGTTTATGAAAGTTATCTTTCTAGAAAACTACCGAGTTTCTTTAGCTGAAGATATATTCCCGGCGGCAGATGTAAGTGAACAAATTTCAACTGCGAGTAAAGAAGCATCGGGAACAGGTAACATGAAATTCATGATGAATGGTGCAATCACACTCGGAACGTTAGATGGAGCTAATATTGAAATAAAAGACCGGGTCGGTGATGATGCCTGCTTCATTTTTGGCTTAACGGCAGATGAGGTTCTTCATTACTATCAAAATGGTGGATATCGTGCAAGTGACTATTATCACCACAATATGCACATTAAAAAAGTAGTAGATCAGTTAACGAATGGTTTCTTTGCACAGTCGGGAGCTGAATTTGAAGCGATTTATGATTCTCTCGTTATTCAAAACGATGAGTACTTCGTGCTTCGAGATTTTAGCCCATATGCTGAAAGACAAGAAGCTGTCGGAAGGGCCTATGAAAATAGGCAGAAATGGCTGGAAATGTCGATTTTGAACATTGCACAATCTGGGCATTTTGCGAGTGATCGAACAATTTTGCAGTACAGTAATGAAATTTGGGGAATTGGTAATGCTGTTAAACTGTTTTAGATAAAAGCCTCTTTTAAAGGGGCTTTTATTTATTCACTTTTAAAACAGGAATATGATTGCTTAGAAAAATAAAACGAGCTTAATGAGATTAAGCTCGTTTTACTTTTTTTCTTAAGAAAGAAATGGGATAGTGGTATATATTACACCTGTTCCGCTATATTCCCCTGTCGCAAAGTATGAAAATGTAAAGAAACCTGTAACAGAAAAAATTACAATAAGAAAAAGTGCGAAGATAAATTTTAACATGTAAGGTCCCCTCATCCGAAAATAACTTCATATATTATTATAGTATATGAATATTTTATTTCCAATTGTTTACTGTTTAAAAATGAGAAGTCAGACATGTTTTGTATGTTGTAATGGAATGATTATTTATAATGGATTTTGTATTTTTCGTAAATGTCATGTTGTGATGAACATGTGCATATTCCCAATCACGATCATTAAAATTTATGTTTCGGGGAGGGAGAAGTGGAACGACATCGAATAAGTTGACGAAACGAAAGCTACTAGCTACTTGCAGTTTATAATAATTTCGAAAGGCGATATCTCCAACTTTTGGAGAGGCAAATGTATAAAGACCGTACTGTGAGAAGGCAGTATTTATACGTGCATCTAGTATGTGTAATGTAGCGAGTGCCCCTCCTAAGCTATGACCTGTTGCAAGAAGTTTTTTATGGGCTGGTAATGATACGAGCATATCCATAATAGAATCTCGGCAAGATT
Organism: Bacillus sp. CDB3; assembly: GCF_002081505.1. Classification (NCBI taxonomy): domain Bacteria; kingdom Bacillati; phylum Bacillota; class Bacilli; order Caryophanales; family Bacillaceae; genus Bacillus; species Bacillus sp. CDB3. The sequence goes on from NZ_ALBR01000099.1 coordinate 22,381, forward strand.
CATAAATGGAAAGGAAGCCGTTATGGACATTTCCACTATTTAAAGCGTATGGGTATGGTCTTTGGTTGACGAGTGAATCGATAATCCAGTCTGTATCTGTTTGTGTACCCCTAAAAGCTACAATAATTGTATCTTCAGATTCTAATATGAATCCAAACCATTCCATCGTTTGAATTACTTTTCCTTGAAAGCCTTGTACATATTGGAATCCATCAGGTATTTCAAAAATCCCATTTTGTTTATATTGTTCATACGTTAGATCGCAGCAAGATGCTAATAATATAGCAGTATCTTTATCAAAGGATAAAGGAGTACGCATCAAGAAAGCCCTCCTTAAGAAAAGGTATAGTTCAATATATGCAGTGAGGGACTTGATTCATTCTTTTTGAAAAAAGGCTTGAACCTACAGTTACGTGAGGGAGTATGATTTTTGTAAACATATTGTTAGGAGGAGTGTAGGATGAGCAAAAAGGAAGGCTATTCAATTGGTGAGTTTTCAAAGAGAACAGGCACAACAATACGGACACTACAATATTACGATGAAATTGGATTGCTTAAACCTGAAAAAAATATGAGGTCAGGACACCGTGTATATAAAGATAGAGATATATTAGCACTCCAAAAAATAGTGAGTCTTAAAGTATTAGGATATAGTTTAGAAGAAATTCGTGTCATGCTCAATATGAAAAATTTGAATATAAGTTTAAAAGAAACATTGCAAAACCAAAGAGCAGCTTTTGAAGAAAAGAAAAAACAAATTGAAGTTTCGATAAAAGCGATTGAAAGAACGATAATATGTCTTGAAGAAGAAGAGCAGGTAGATAGTAGCATATTAATGAGTCTAATTAACAGTATCCAAAAAGAAAACGAACAACGCTTATGGCTGGAAGAATATATACCGAAGGAACTGGTTGATGGATTATATAATAAGCCTGAAGAAGAGATGGTAGCGCTAGATAAAGAGTTTGTGTGCTTATCAAAAGAAGTAAAAAGGCTATTTGGAAAACATGTTGATGATCCAGAAGTACAAACGCTTGTCGATCAGCATATGAAGGCAACCCTTAAGTATGTCGGAGAAGAAACGATGTATTCTTTAAGTGAAGAAGTAGATGATATAGAAGAACAATATAATAAGATGATGCCCTCTCCTTATACAGAGGAAGAAGAGTTATGGCTTAATGAAGCGATGGAATGTTATATGGTTAAGAATGGTTTGTATAGTCCACCTAAATAAAAAAGCCGATTTCTATCTCAAGGAATCGACTTTTTTAGTTATACTTAATGAACTAACGCATGCGCTAGTTCATTAAGTAAGAGGTTTGAAAAAATAGCCTGTATATATTTGAACGATGAATAACTTACCTATTTTCTTGTGTTTGTTTGCATCATATACAGAAAATTAGGGGAAATGTAACATGTTATTTATCTGTTTGTTTTTGCTTCTTTTTCAAATACTCCGCACGCAATTTTTCAAGTTGCTGCTTTTTATCAAATTTGGCAGGCGTCTGTTTTTCATGAAACTTTGCCACAGCTACCTGACTTTTGTAATCTAATTGATATTTTCCCACTTTGTTCACCTACTTTTCTTGTCTTTAAAGAGAATCTATTCAACAAATATAATATACCTTATTTTACTGAAGTAAACCTTATTAATTTATTTGTTGCAAAGTCTTTTTATTACTTGTTAAAAAAAATCTACATCCCCAATATTTTTCCCAAAAAATCACCCTTGTTATTAATTTTTCTACTTATATCTATCTTGATCCAAATATTACCTTATCAAACTACCCTGCCCCGTTAGTTTAAGGCAGATTTCATCTAAATAATGCGGGGTGAACCAAAATGGAGAAAAAACGAGGACAGTATTATGTCTGGAGATATTATCTAACCTCATGGACTGATGATTCGGAAAGTTTATTTCGGAATTCTTCACCTAGTATGCGTAACTCCTCGACCAACGTGTTGTTGTTTTAATTTTATTCATTCTCTTAAGTTGATGGCTATGGCCCCAGAAGGACACTATTTATTCTTTCCCATCTAAAAGGCGACCAAGTCCGCCTAAAACGCTGCCTTCACCGCTACTTTGAGCTGCTGGGCTTGTAAGGCGTGCTGCTAAGCGACTAAGTGTTAAAGACTGAATCCAAACAGTTCCAGGACCTTCTAATGTTGCGAAGAATAAACCTTCACCGCCAAATAGAGCTGTTTTTACTTTTCCAACGAATTCAACATCATAGTTAACGTCTTTTGTCATTGCAACGAGACAACCTGTATCAATGCGAAGTTTTTCACCAGGTTTCAATTCACGTTTATATACTGTTCCACCTGCGTGCATGAAAGCAAGTCCGTCACCTTCAAGTTTCTGCATGATGAAACCTTCACCACCGAAGAAACCAGTTCCAATTTTCTTTGTAAACTCGATTCCGATAGAAACACCTTTTGCAGCACAAAGAAATGCGTCTTTTTGACAAACGACTTTTCCTTGATACTCTGTTAAATCAACAGGAATAATTTTTCCTGGATACGGAGCGGCGAATGATACGTGGCGTTTGCCATGACCTGTATTTGTAAATACAGTCATAAACATGCTTTCACCTGTAACGAGACGTTTACCAGCGCCCATTAATTTTCCAAATAAGCCACCAGATGGTCCTGAACCATCGCCGAAGATTGTTTCCATTTCAATATGATCTTCCATCATCATCATTGCGCCAGCTTCAGCAATAACGCTTTCTTCTGGGTCCAATTCAATTTCAACGAACTGCATATCATCGCCATATAATTTATATTCGATTTCATGTGCCTTCATTTTCTTCACCTCAATGTAATAGATAATCATATTGTACAGAATTTAACGAGATTAGAAAACTGTAGTTTTGTTAATCTTCAAATAAAAGTAAAATAGAATAGGAATTTATGGTTATACTAGGATTATAAAAAACGCTGGAGTGAAAGTGTTCTCATTTGACGTTTTGGATTGAGCGTGATATAGTGAAGTCACTATTGAGCTACATAATGTGGTACGGAAATAAAGCACGTTGAATTAAAGGCTGTAAGCTTGTTATACATTCATGTCCTTTATATCCACCTTTTCATGTGGATTCATAGTTTCATTTTTATTTAGGAGGTACATGACATGCAAACAGGTAAAGTTAAATGGTTTAACGGCGAAAAAGGTTTCGGTTTCATCGAAGTTGAAGGCGGAGAAGACGTATTCGTACATTTCTCAGCTATTCAAGGCGACGGATTCAAAACTTTAGAAGAAGGTCAAGAAGTTTCTTTCGAAATCGTTGAAGGCAACCGCGGACCACAAGCAGCTAACGTTACAAAAAACTAATTAGCTAATGATAAAAAGCATTCCGAATTTCGGAATGCTTTTTTATTCTTTGGAGCTAGATTCATTTGAAGATAATTCACCTTTAAAAGTACGTTCTTCAAAGTCATCAAGCATTTGCTCATATTCTTCATGTTCCTCTGTAGCGAAAACTTGTGGGTTTTTGCCATACATATCCGTACCAATAAAGTTTTCAAAATCCTCAACGAAGCCTACATTCTCTTCACTATTTACGTACATGCCATTATAGTTTTTGGAATCTTGTCTTTCTAAATCAGATGGAGTTTCAGACGTTCCGTAATTTGCGACGTCTTGCCATGCATCTTCAGCATCGTACTCTACAGAATGATCTTCGTCGTGCTTATGAAACGAAGGAGCCAACACCTCTTCTTCAACTGGTCGCGTGTTCATATCCAATTTATTTGTAGTGTGCTGTATACACGTTGTAGCAGTCGGCATCGCTTCTAATCTTTCGAACGGAATTTCCTCACCAGACACTTCGCAAATACCGTACGTACCAGCCTCAATTTTTTGCAGGGCATGTTTCGTATCGTCTAGTTGTTTATGCCAAAATTCGATGAGCCCGAAATCTTTTTCACGTTCGTACAATTCTGTAGCCATATCACCTGGATGGTTGTCATAGCTAGACAATTCTCCCACTGAATCACGTTCAGAAGCACGATCTGTATTCTCATGAGTTTGTATTGTTTGTTCAACTTCTTGCTGTTGTTTTTCTAAAATAGATTTAAATTGATTTATTTGTTGTGGAGTTAACATAGTCGTCCACCTTCCTACAATTCAGTTTCTTTACATAGTATGAGCGTTGAGAGTAGGAATTATGAGTTGAAATTGGTATATGAAAAAGGAGCCGCGTCAGCAGCTCCTTTCTAAAGGAAATATCCAAGTAATAATCCGATTCCCATTAGGAGACCGAAGATTGTATTTGTTTTTGCTGTTGCAATCATTGCAGGTACCATTTCCATTGGAATGCTTTTGCCGATAAAGCCTTTCGTCGCTTTAAATGCTTTCGGTGCACTTAAAAATACGATAAGCATCCATGGTGATACGATGCCCACGATAATTAAAGCAATTGTCCAAATATAGGAAACGATAAACATAGAAGCAAGCACACCAACGGCTCTTTCACGTCCAACGAGAATTGCTAACGTTTTACGACCGTTTTCTTTATCGCCATCCAAGTCACGAATGTTATTAGCTAGTAAAATGGCACCAATTAAAATGGAGCTTGGAATAGATAGTAAAATGACTTCTGATGTTACAGTTCCAGTTTGAATAAAGAATGAAATCCCAATAATAATGACACCCATAAATAATCCGGCTGTTAACTCTCCGAATGGTGTATATGCAATTGGAAGTGGACCACCTGTATAAAGGTAAGCAACGGCCATACAAACAAGACCGATTGCAGCAAGCCACCAGCTAGAATTCATACAAATATAAACACCTAATAGTATTGCGATGCCGAAAAATCCAAATGCTAAGTTAAGCACTGTTTTTGGCTGAATGCCATCGCGGACGATAGCGCCGCCGATGCCAACTGAACCTTCGTGATCGAGTCCTCTTTTATAATCAAAGTATTCATTAAACATGTTCGTTGCTGCTTGAATGAGAAGGCAAGCAAGAAGCATTATAAGGAAAAGAGGGAGATGTATTTGATTTATACCTCCGACCTGCATCGCATACGCTGTTCCGATGAAAACAGGAACGAAAGCTGCTGTTAATGTATGGGGACGTAATAAACTCCACCAAATGCGCCAGCCTGTTTGTTTACTTGGCTTTGGCACCGTAGGAGAGGAATTCGTTTCGACGTTCATTTCCATGTTGAATCCTCCTTAGGTCACATATTGTACACAATTAAGTGTAGAAAAAGCATCATTTAGTGTCAACGTTTATTTTCTAGGAAGAGAAGGTGAATTTCTCAGAAATGCTAAACGTTGACAGGCCTTTCGTTTGAGGTGTATCTTAAAATCAAGCGTAATTATGACTATTTTTCGCCCATAGGGGGGAGACAATTGTGATTCAAACGAAACAAAAAGGCTTACAAGAAGTTTTTGTTGCAGCCATTAAGCGTGCGACTGATGAAAAAATATTAGTTAGTTTTGTAAAACAAATAGATTGGGTGGATCCACTTCTGTTTTATGCAGCAGGAAAAAGGATTGCATTCGAAAATAGATGTTATTTTGCAGACCCAGCTCAGCATGTAATATTTGCTGGAATTGGCTCTGTTTTCACTATAGCAAACTCTTCTCACAAACGCTTTCAAACTGCTGGTGACGAGTGGGATAAAGTAAAAGAGAAAGCATTCGTACAAAGAGAAGGATACGAATTTGGAACAGGTCCTCTTTTATTTGGTGGATTTTCATTTGACCAAGAAAAAGAAAAAACAGATCTTTGGAAAGAATTTGATGATACCACATTTTCACTACCAGCATTTTTATTAACTGTAAAAAATGAAAAAGCGTGGTTAACCATTAATAAGTTCGTTTCAGCTGAAGATTGCGCAGAAACTCTTTCTAACGAAATTATTTCTTTAGAAGAGAGAATTTTACAAGAGAGTAAATGTGCATTAGAAGGAGATAAACTAACAACTACTTCGAAAGTAGAAGTTGATCCGAAGGGCTGGATGAATGCGATTGGCAAAGTGCAGGATGAAATGAAGCAAGGGAACGTGCAGAAGGTTGTATTAGCAAGGGAGCTAAAATTGACGATGGATCAGCATATTGATTCCGCTCTTGTTTTAGAAGCGCTTCGAATTGGGCAACCGGATTGTTACGTATTTTCTTTTGATTATAAAGGAGCATGCTTCTTAGGGGCGACACCTGAGCGATTGATTCGAAAAGAAGGCGAGAAGTTTACATCGATGTGCCTTGCGGGTTCAATTGGTCATGGTAATTCTATAGAAGAAAGTAAACAAAATGGTGAGACGCTTCTTCATGATGAAAAGAATTTGGCTGAACACGGTTATGTAGTTAACATGATTCGAGGTGTATTAAGTGAGCATTGCGAATCTGTTAATATTCCGGAGAGCCCAGGCTTATTAACGACGAAAAACTTAATTCATTTATATACACCAGTAGAAGCGAAAGGTGATGCAAGTCTTTTAGCGATGGTAGAAGAATTGCATCCAACGCCAGCTCTTGGTGGTACACCTCGTCATGAGGCATTGAAATTAATCCGTGATGTGGAGCTTTTAGATAGAGGATTGTATGGTGCACCAATTGGCTTTATAGATGATGAAGGAAATGGTGAATTTGCGGTTGCACTTCGCTGTGGATTATTAAATGGCGAGAAAGCATCCTTATTTGCTGGCTGTGGTATTGTAATTGATTCAGTAGCGCAGCTTGAATATGAAGAAACAAGTTTGAAGTTTAGACCGATGCTTGGTGCTTTGGAGGAATTAATGAAATGAACAATCATATAGAAGCATTATCATATTATTTAGGCGCGTTCGTGGATGAACTGACGCGTCTAAATGTATGTGATGTTGTCATTAGTCCTGGCTCACGGTCAACGCCGATTGCCTTACTAATGGAACAACATGAAGGAATGAAAACATATTTACATGTAGACGAAAGATCAGCAGGATTTTTTGCGCTCGGTATTGCAAAAGCAAAAAAACGACCTGTTGCACTATTATGTACGTCAGGAACGGCAGCAGCGAACTATTATCCAGCTGTATGTGAAGCTTTTCATTCACGGGTGCCGCTTATCGTCTTAACGGCAGATAGACCGCATGAATTAAGAGATGTTGGTGCACCACAGGCGATGAATCAGTTTAATTTATACGGTACTTTTGTGAAGCAATTTACAGAGATGGCACTTCCAGAAGCGAGTGAAGCGATGTATCATTATGCTCGCATGACGACGCAGCGTGTGATAGCAAGTGCTTGTTTAGCGCCGCAAGGACCTGTTCATCTTAATTTTCCAGTTCGTGAGCCGCTTATCCCGGATTTCTCATTAGAAAGTTTATGGGATAAAGGGCGTGGTGAATATACAAGAGTAGTTCAGCAAGGAAATGTGACGATGCCGAGTGAATATGTAAATTCTCTTGTAGGGCGCCTTTTGAACATGGAAAAGGGGCTTATTATTTGTGGTGATGATAGTCATCCAGAAATCGCAAAAGTTGTTACGAAAGTAGCTGAGAAAACAGGGTATCCAATTTTAGCAGATCCACTTTCTAACATTCGTAGTGGTAATCATGATAAAACGATGGTTATAGATTGTTACGATACATTTTTACGAAATGAATTGTTAAAGGAAACGTGGAAGCCGCAAGTTTTAATACGCTTTGGTGGAATGCCTGTTTCTAAATCATTAACGCAGTTCATCAAAAAACAAACGAAAGCAGTTCATATCGTTGTTGATGAATCCGGACAATGGAGAGATCCAGCTCTTGTTGCGACAGAAGTTGTACAAGCAAGTGATGTTGATTTTTGCAGGACATTAATAGAGAAAATGCCAGTTATGAAAACGAATGATTGGTTTGGAATGTGGAAACATATAAACGAGAAAACGAAGGAAGCGCTTCGTGAAATGGAAACATATGAAACTGCATTTGAGGGAAAAGTCATTACGGATATTGTTCGTGTATTACCAGAAGGCGCAACGTTATTTGCGAGTAATAGTATGCCAATTCGTGATACAGATTCATTTTTCTTCACATCGGATAAAAATATTCAAGTGATGGCAAACCGTGGTGTAAATGGTATTGATGGAATCATTTCAACAGCTTTAGGAGCGAGTATTATTTGTGATCCGCTCGTATTAGTGATTGGTGACTTATCATTTTATCACGATTTAAACGGGTTATTAGCCGCAAAATTACATGAGTTAAATATAACGATTGTTGTTGTAAATAATGATGGCGGAGGTATTTTCTCATTCTTACCACAATATGAGAAAAAGGAACATTTCGAATCCTTATTTGGAACACCAATTGGGCTTGATTACGAGCATGTTGTCAAAATGTATGGTGGTTCATTTAGCCGGGTGAATGGATGGGAAAACTTCCGAGAAGAAGTACAAACTGGAACGACAGCGAAAGGATTACACGTTGTGGAAATTTGTACGAATCGCGAAGAAAACTTGAAATTACATCGTGAATTATGGACGAAAACAATGGAAGTTATTACTACATCTTTGCAAGGTGAATCAAAATGAACGTAACGTTGCAAGGTGTATCCTATAAATATGAAGTAGTCGGAAGCGGGGAACCACTTCTGCTTCTTCATGGTTTTACGGGAAGTATGGAAACGTGGCGTTCCTTTGTTCCTTCTTGGGGCGAGCAGTTTCAAGTCATTCTAGTAGACATTGTTGGACACGGAAAAACGGAAAGTCCTGCAGATGTGACTCATTATGATATTCAAAATGTGGCACTGCAAATGAAGGAACTACTGGATTATCTTCATATTGAAAAAGCGCACATACTTGGCTATTCAATGGGAGGTAGACTTGCGGTTACGATGGCATGCTTATATCCAGAATATGTACGTTCTCTAGTATTAGAAAATTGTACAGCTGGACTTGAGAGTGCAGATGCGCGAAAAGAACGCCAGGAAAAAGATGAGCGACTTGCCAATAAAATTGAACAAGAAGGCATCCGAAGTTTTGTAACGATGTGGGAAAATATTCCGCTATTCGAAACGCAAAAACGTTTAGCACAAAACGTAAAAGAGGCGGTGCGAAAAGAACGACTTTCTAATAATCCTAAAGGACTTGCAAATAGTCTTCGAGGTATGGGAACAGGGGCTCAGCCTTCATGGTGGAACGAATTGAAAAACTTAAAAATGCCTGTTCTTTTACTGAACGGGGAGCATGATGAAAAGTTCTTTCGCATATTAAAAAACATCGAAAAATGCATCCCACATGCGAAATTTGTCAAAATTGATGGTGCTGGCCATGCAATTCATGTGGAACAACCGGAAAAGTTTGATACAATAGTAAAGGGATTTCTAAAAACTATGCAGTGATGCTTTTTTCAGCAAGAAGGAAGTTGCACTTATAGAGGAGATCAGAAATATACAAGGAGGTAGTTGTAATGGCTATTGAATGGGTAAAAGAAGGCAATTACGAAGATATTATTTATTCAACATACAATGGTATCGCAAAGATTTCGATTAACCGTCCTGAAGTACATAACGCATTCCGTCCTAAAACGGTAATGGAGTTAATCAACGCTTTTGCACACGCTCGTGATGATGCAAATGTTGGCGTTATCATTTTAACAGGTGAAGGTGGACGTGCATTCTGTTCTGGCGGCGACCAAAAAGTTCGCGGTCATGGTGGATATGTAGGTGACGACCAAATCCCACGTTTAAATGTATTAGACTTACAACGTCTAATTCGCGCAATTCCTAAACCAGTTATCGCAATGGTAGCAGGTTATGCAATCGGTGGAGGACACGTACTTCATATCGTATGTGACTTAACAATCGCTGCAGACAACGCTGTATTCGGACAAACAGGTCCTAAAGTAGGAAGCTTTGACGGTGGATACGGAGCTGGTTACTTAGCTCGTATGGTAGGTCACAAGAAAGCTCGCGAAATTTGGTACCTATGCCGTCAATACAGCGCTGGGGAAGCGCTTGACATGGGCTTAGTAAACACAGTAGTACCATTAGAAGAACTTGAAGCAGAAACAGTACAATGGGCACAAGAAATCTTAGCAAACAGCCCAATGGCACTTCGTTTCCTGAAAGCTGCATTCAACGCAGACACAGACGGTCTAGCTGGTATTCAACAACTAGCTGGAGACGCAACGTTATTGTACTACACAACTGACGAAGCAAAAGAAGGCCGCGACGCATTCAAAGAAAAACGCACTCCGGACTTCGGTCAATTCCCTCGTTTCCCGTGATCAAAAGCGGAAGCGGCTCGTTCAGAACAAGAGGGCGTTGGAACTCCTGACGTAGAGGCGCTTTTTGCCTCGTAGGAAGGCGTGAAACGACCGACTGTTCTAGCCGTTGTAGCTGGATGTTTTAAAAGCGAAGCCGACTGTTTAGCCCCGTTGGCTAAGGTTCTTTCGCACAGAAAGTGTTTTTACTTTCTCGTGCGGAAGGTTCTTAGACGGAAGGGGCTAGGAGGCGCAGCTGGATAAGATCAAAAGCGGAAGCGGAGCGCCTATAAAGTGAGACGCAACCAAAAGATCAAACCGGAAACAAAACAACTAAGAGACTTGATGTCATATCAAGTCTCTTTCTTTCATGAAAGGAGAATGAGTGATGGAGACGATGCCGAATTGGTTAATGCAACGTGCATTTTTAACACCAGATCGCACTGCAATTGAAATAGAGGAAGAGAAAGTTACTTTTATGGAGCTACATGAAAAAGTAGTATCTGTTTGTGAATACCTCCCGCATGTAGGAGTGAAGCAGGGGCAAAAGGTGGCTGTTCTGATGAAAAATGGTATGGAGATGATTACAGTTATTCACGCCCTATCTTACGTAGGTGCAGTAGCTGTTCTTTTAAATACGCGTCTTTCAAGAGAAGAGCTACTTTGGCAAATGAATGATGCTGAAGTTGTTTGTTTAGTGACGGATCAAGAGTTTGAGACGGAAAATGTTCCGGTATATTCATTTGCTGAAGTGATGAATGGACCGAAGGCGGAAGCATCTATACAAGAAGAATTCTCTTTAGAAGAAGCGATGACAATCATTTATACGTCTGGGACGACAGGGAAACCGAAAGGCGTTATTTTAACGTACGGTAATCACTGGGCAAGTGCAGTCGGTTCTTCGCTTAACTTAGGGCTTCGCGATGACGATTGCTGGTTAGCTTGTATGCCGATGTTCCATGTTGGCGGTTTATCTCTTTTAATGAAAAATATTATGTACGGTATGCGCATTTTACTCGTTCCGAAATATGATGCTGATTTTATTCATAAAGCACTTCAAACGAGGGGCGTTACGATCATTTCTGTCGTATCAAAAATGTTAACAAATTTATTAGAACGACTTGGAGAAGGAACCTATCCATCTTCTTTACGATGCATGTTACTTGGCGGAGGACCAGCGCCTAAACCATTATTAGAAACGTGTGTGGAAAAAGGAATTCCAGTGTATCAAACGTACGGCATGACAGAAACGTCGTCACAAATTTGTACGTTAGCCGCAGACTACATGTTAACCAAAGTAGGATCAGCTGGAAAACCACTATTTCAGTGCCAGCTTCGTATTGAAAAAGATGGCGTAGTAGTACCGCCGTTTGCGGAAGGTGAGATCGTAGTAAAAGGACCAAACGTAACAGGCGGTTACTTTAACCGTGAAGATGCGACGCGCGAAACAATTCAAAACGGATGGATTCATACTGGTGACCTCGGCTATTTAGATGAAGAAGGATTTTTATACGTATTAGATCGCCGCAGTGATTTAATTATTTCTGGTGGAGAAAATATTTATCCAGCTCAAATTGAAGAAGTGTTACTCTCGCATCCGATGGTAGCGGAAGCAGGTGTTGTCGGCATGGCTGACGAAAATTGGGGACAAGTACCGGCTGCTTTTATTGTAAAAAGTGGAGAGGTATCAGAGGAAGAAATTCTTCATTTTTGCGAAGAGAAATTAGCAAAATATAAAGTACCAAAGACAGCATGTTTCCTAGAGGAATTACCACGAAATGCTTCGAAGAAATTGTTAAGACGAGAGTTAAGACAATTAGTGGAGGAGATGTAAGTGGAGATAAAAAAAGCGACACTTTATATAACGGAAATGCCGCTTGTCATCCCGTTTGCGGCAAGTTATGGAACGTATGAAAATCGTGAGAGTATCGTTATTGAATTAGAAGATACGGACGGACACATTGGTTTTGGCGAAGTCGTTGCATTTTCTGAACCGTGGTATACGGAAGAAACGGTGAAGACGGCGCTGCATGTACTTCAGGATTTTTTAATACCGGATTTATTAAAGGCTGAAATTTCTCATCCGAATGAAGTGCCGGGTTTGTTCCAGCATATAAAGAGAAACCGAATGGCAAAGGCGGGAATTGAAGGGGCTATTTGGGATTTATATGCGAAGCGTGAGCAGAAATCGCTAGCGACATTACTTGGTGGAACTAGGAATGAAATTGAAGTTGGTGTTGTAATTGGAATAAATACGATTCCGGTTATGTTAAAACAAATCGAGAAGTACGCAGAAGAAGGATACGAGCGTTTTAAAGTGAAAATAAAGCCAGAGCATGACTATGAGTTATTGAAAGAGATTCGTAAAGAGTTCCCGCACATCCCGTTAATGGCTGATGCAAATTCAGCGTATACGTTAGCTGATGTAGAGAAGTTGAAACGACTAGATGAATTCAGGCTTATGATGATGGAACAACCGCTAGCGGATTATGATTTTCTCGATCATGCAGAGTTACAAAAGAAAATTGAAACGCCGATTTGTTTAGACGAAAGTATCCATAGTTTAGAAGATGCACGTATTGCGATTACACTTGGCAGTTGTCAAATCGTCAATATTAAGCCAGGGCGAGTGGGCGGATTAACAGAGGCGGTTCAAATTCACGATTATTGTATGGAGCATAACATACCAGTTTGGTGCGGCGGTATGGTGGAGATGGGAATTTCACGAGCGCAAAATGTTGCGCTTGCTTCATTGCCGAACTTTACGATTCCAGGTGATATATCTGCTTCTAGTCGACATTGGGAGAAGGATATTATTTCGCCAGAAGTGATGCTTGAAGGCGGAAAAGTGATTGTACCGCAAAGCGTTGATGCTGAGTATGAAGTTGACCGCGGAAGATTGGAAGAAATAACGAAGCAGCGGATTGTGTTTGAAAGATGAAATAACAAAGGTTACTCTTATGAGTAGCCTTTTCTTATTGTACAAATTGGATAGACTAGTTTACAATCGATCGTATAAAAATGGAATGAAAAAAAGGGGGAGTAAAATGAAGCGCATTTCAATTTTAATAGCGGATGATGAGGCAGAAATTGCTGATTTAATTGAGATACATTTAGAAAAAGAAGATTACCACGTCGTGAAAGCAACTGATGGAGAAGAGGCGATTCATATTATTGAAACGCAGCCAATTGACTTAGTGGTTTTAGATATTATGATGCCAAAAATGGATGGTTATGAAGTGACGCGCCAAATTCGCGCGAAACATCATATGCCAATTATTTTCTTAAGTGCGAAAACGTCTGATTTTGATAAGGTGACAGGTCTTGTATTAGGTGCAGATGATTATATGACGAAACCTTTTACACCGATTGAATTAGTTGCACGTGTAAATGCACAATTACGCCGATTTCTTACGTTAAATCAGCCGAAAGTAGCGGGGAATAAATCGGCTTTAGAGGTAGGCGGAGTTGTGATTGATCCGGAGCGAAGAACAGTAAATGTGTACGGAGGACCAGTTGAATTAACACCGAAAGAGTTTGATATTTTATATTTATTAGCGAGCCATCCGAAGAAAGTGTACAATGTGGAAAATATTTTTCAGCAAGTATGGGCAGATGATTATTATGAAGGTGGAAATACAGTTATGGTACATATTCGTACATTGCGGAAAAAACTTGGAGAAGATAAAAGAAAAGATAAGTTAATAAAAACAGTGTGGGGAGTAGGGTATACTTTCAATGGCTAAAAAGATGAGAAGTTTTCGCTCGAAGATGGTTATGCTATTTGCGTTAAGTATGATATTAGCCGGTGGCGTAACATATTTCATTTATGAAGGATTAAGGATTTATTATAAATTAGTCGTTCGTTATGAAGATCCTTTAGCTCAATTTCGTTCCGTGGTAAGACAAGTTGGGGACGTTAATTTCTTTTTAATTATTTTTATCCCTCTGTCCATTATGTTTTTCTTCTTCCTTACTAGGCCGTATTTAAAATATTTTGATGAGATTTCAAACGGAATTCATCATTTGGCGAACGGAGATTTTACAAATCAAGTGCGCGTTTCATCAAATGATGAGTTTGGATATATTGCAAGCGAAATTAATGTAGCGAGTGAGAAATTAAAGGAAGCAGTGGAACGAGGAGACTTCGCGGAAAGTAGTAAGGATCAGCTTATTGTTAACTTAGCTCATGATTTAAGAACGCCGTTAACATCAGTGTTAGGATATTTAGATTTAATTCTTAAAGATGAGAATTTGACGAAGGAACAAATTAAACACTTTTCCACAATTGCTTTTACGAAATCGCAAAGGCTTGAAAGCTTAATTGATGAATTATTTGAAATTACACGTATGAATTATGGCATGTTACAACTAAATAAAAAGCCAATTGATATAAGTGAGCTACTTATACAGCTAGATGAGGAATTGTATCCGTTATTAGAAAAACATCATTTAGAAGCTAGATTGAACGTTGATCCTCATTTACCGATTAACGGTGATGGGAAATTGCTAGCTCGGGTATTTGAGAATTTATTAACAAATGCCGTTCGATACGGATATGATGGGCAATTTGTTGATATGAATGGGTATATCGATAATGAAGAAGTTGTCGTACAAGTTATTAATTATGGAGATAGCATTCCAGAAGAGGATTTACCGTATCTTTTTGATATGTTTTATACAGGTGATAAATCGAGAACTGAGAACCGTGGCGGGACAGGCCTGGGACTTTTTATTGCTAAAAATATTGTCGAGCAGCATAATGGTACGATTTCTGCTGAAAGTAATGTAGTTAGAACGGTATTTGAAGTGCGATTGCCAAAAGACGAGAATTTAACAATTTAATAAAAATTTAAACTTTACCCCACTTTTTATTTTAATAGTTTTTTCTATTCTATACGTAAGTTACGTTAAGGAGGAACTAGAAATGAAAAAGTGGGTATTTATTTCTCTTTTTATAGCATGCACAATCGGTGTAGGCTTTTATATATCACCATTATTTCAAAAGGAGATCGATGTTAAAATTGCAGACAAAGATAATACGGTAAGAGCTACGAATACTGAAAATATAGAAATTACAAAAGAAGAAATTTATAAAGGGGATCTATTATTAGTTAATAAAGATTACCCAGTTAAAAAAGATAGTATTAGGTCTGACATTATAAATGTAAATCATAATAGTGAATTAGTAAGAGGTTATGTGATATTTGATAGAAATCTTCGTTTATCAAAGGATGTTGTAAAAAAGTTTTTGAACGTTGTCGATGCGGCTGGAAAAGAAAGTGTTAATCATTTTTTGATTAGTAGTGGCTATCGAGATTTCCAAGAGCAAAGACAGCTATATGAAAAAATGGGATCTGATTATGCACTCCCAGCAGGATATAGTGAGCATAATTTAGGGTTATCACTGGACGTTGGATCTACGCAAAAGAAAATGGATAAAGCTCCTGAAGGAAAGTGGATTGCAGAAAATGTATGGAAGCACGGCTTTGTATTACGTTACCCGAAAAATAAAAGTAACATTACAGGCATTCAATATGAACCGTGGCACATTCGTTATGTCGGCTTACCACATAGCGCAATTATGCAAAAAAAGAAAATTACGTTAGAGGAATACTTAGACTTCTTAAAAGAGAAAAAAGAAATCACAACGGATGTGGAAGGTAAGAAATATACGGTTTCTTATTATAAAGTGTCCGGGAACAGGAAAGTGAATGTTCCAGCGAATAAGCAGTATGAAATTTCGGGGAACAATATGGATGGGGTTATTGTGACGGTTCAGGAATAGATAATCTTGATTCTCCCATAATAGTGCTCTATCGTGGGAGAATCAAAATAGAGGAAGTAGAATCCTGAATAATAGAAGAAGTAATCTTTAAATGACGAGGATTGTAATTAGTACATTTTCAATGACTTTTATTCAGAGTAAAAAAAATCGGAGCTTCATCAACATTTTTCAGCCATAGGTACTCTTGACTATGTAAGCTATCCTTCATCCAGACATCGCCTTTATATACATTTGTTTTCTTGCGAAGCCAAGTAAGATAAGGTCCAGTAACTTGAGGGTCTTCATCACGTTCATTCTGTTTTGGGAATGAGATTTGTCGCTGTTCTTCTGTTTTTATATTGATCATATAAAGTGTTGTAAACATCGTCGGAACAGGACCTTCTTTCCATGCCTTGTTTTCTTTTGTGCGAGCCACAACCACTTTGTTTGGTGAAAGCCATTCTAAATCAAGGTCTACATAACCTACAGGTGTGTATTCCTTTTGTTGTTTTGCCGTTACCATGTCTGCAATTGTGAGTTTTTTATTTTCTACAAAAAATCTTCCTTCTCCTGAAATATAGGCCAGTTGATTGGCTGATGGAGCCCACTTCATCCAGTCTTTGAACCATAGCATGTTACCAATCGTTCGAAAGTATTTCCCTTTTGATGAGATAACACATAATGTATTGCTATCCATTGCCAAGGAGGCAGTAGGACTGGCCAAAAAACTAATCCATTTTCCATCAGAACTCCACTTGAAATAGTTAGTATGAACCGCAAAAAAATCAGTTTCATTTGTTTGAATCGTATAAAAAGGCTTTATTTTATCTTTAGCAAGATTTGCATCGACTGGAATTTTATAAAGTGGAATTGGGCCCCATCCAGTCGGATGCAAGCAGGATTGTGAGGAAACGATAAATTCCTTTCCGTTCGGGAACCATTCGAAATCACTAACCCCAAGTGATACATTTTCAAAACCTTGCGGGCGACCATTTTTTATTTTTGTAACGTTTAATAAACCTTGATCAGTGTAAGCCAATTGATTTTTGTTTGGCGACCACTTAAAGTCAGATGTTACGACTCTTACATAAGGCTGATAGTTTATTTTCTCCTTCGTATCATAGATGAATAGGTTAGATTTTTTACCCGTTTCATCACTATCAATATAACCAATAAACCTACCATCATAAGACCATTTTGGAGAATGCACATATCGATTTTTTGTGATTTGTATTTCTTGATTTCCTTTCTTTATCCATAGCTGATGATCCCGGATAAATGCAGCCGTGAGTGATGGAGGGGCTGTGCTAACCGTTGTTGGTACATACAAAGTGACTAAGGTTATAAATAATAAAATTCGAAATCCCAAGAATATCCCTCCTACGTATAGGTTGTCCGAATATGTAATGAAAACTCTCATTTTAAAATTAGCGAAGAAAGTAATATAAAATTAAACATTATAACGTTATATTTACTTCTCCCTTTTTTTGTGTTACGCTAAACGTGTGAAAGAGATATAAAAAATGAAACTTTAATGTAAGCGTATTCTTATGGCTTCTTATAGAAAAGGGTGGAAATACAATGACAGAACGATTCGTACTACGTAATGTGAAACGTATGAACGGGGAAGAGATTGACATTGTAGTTGAAAATAATAAAATCGCACAGGTGACGAAAGCTGGCGCTGGCGAAGGTGGAAAGGTTCTTGATTACTCAGGTACTTACGTATCGAGTGGCTGGATTGATTTGCACGTTCATGCTTTTCCAGAGTTTGATCCGTACGGCGATGAGGTAGATGACATTGGTGTTAAGCAAGGGGTAACGACAATTGTTGATGCAGGTAGCTGCGGTGCTGATCGCATTGCAGATTTAGTATTAAGTAGAGAGCAGGCAAAGACGAATTTATTTGCCTTTTTAAATATTTCTCGCATCGGTTTGAAACGAATTGATGAATTATCCAATATGGAATGGATAGATAAAGAGAAAGTAATAGAAGCAGTAGAAAAGTATAAAGATGTAATCGTTGGGTTAAAAGCGAGAATGAGTAAAAGTGTCGTGTGTGACAGCGGAATTGAACCGCTACATGTGGCGCGCTCTTTATCTCGCGAAACATCATTGCCGATTATGGTACATATCGGTTCAGCGCCTCCACGTATAGAGGAGGTTGTACCTCTTTTAGAAAAAGATGATGTAATTACACATTACTTAAACGGGAAAGAAAATAATTTATTTGATGAAGAAGGCAAACCGCTACCTGTGTTGTTAGATGCAGTGAATCGCGGCGTGCATTTAGATGTTGGTCACGGTAATGCTAGTTTTTCTTTTAAAGTAGCAGAAGCAGCAAAGCGTCACGGTATAGCCCTTAATACAATTAGTACAGATATTTACCGGAAGAATCGTATACACGGTCCAGTTTATAGTATGGCTAACGTTCTTTCGAAATTCCTTTACTTAGGGTATCCGCTAGAAGAGGTAATTGATGCGGTTACGAAAAACGCGGCGGAGTGGCTGAAGAAACCAGAGCTTGGTCGTATTCAAGAAGGCGATATAGCAAACTTAACTTTGTTTACGGTTAAAGATGAACCGATTACGTTAATTGATTCAGAAGGGGATCAGCGCATTGCTGAAAGAAGAATTGATACAAAAGGGGTTGTAATTAATGGGTCATTCATTGAATGCTAAGTATGGATTAAAAAGAGTTATTAATGCGAGCGGTAGAATGAGTATTCTAGGTGTATCTGCTCCTACAGATACGGTAATGGATGCGATGAAGCATGGTGGACAAAATTATGTAGAAATTGCAGATTTAGTAGATAAAGCAGGAGACCATATTGCTAGCATTTTAGATTCAGAGGCAGCAGTCGTTGTAAATTCAGCGTCGAGCGGAATCGCACTTTCTATCGCAGCAATTGTGACAGAAGGAAATCGTCGTAAAAGTGAAAGACTTCATCAAGAAGTAATCGCGAAAAACGAAGTAATTATGCTGAAAGGTCATAACGTTCAATACGGTGCTCCTGTTGAAACGATGGTGTATTTAGGCGGAGGTAAGTTAGTTGAAGTCGGTTACGCAAATGAAGGGAAAGCAGAGCATATTGAAGATGCAATCGGTGAAAATACAGCAGCGATTCTTTATGTGAAATCCCATCATGCAGTGCAAAAAAATATGATTTCTGTTGAAGAAGCGTGGGAAGTAGCGCAGCGAAATAACATCCCACTTATCGTCGATGCGGCAGCTGAAGAAGATATTCAAAAATATGTGAAGTATTCAGACCTTGCCATTTATAGCGGTTCAAAGGCAATTGAAGGACCTACTTCCGGTATTGTCGGCGGTAAACGAAAATATATTGAATGGCTGAAAGTGCAATTACATTGCATCGGAAGAAGTATGAAAGTTGGGAAAGAGACGACTTTCGGCTTACTTCAAGCACTTGATGAGTACGGAGTAAAAGAAGATAAGAGTGAGCAAGAAAAAGAGTTATTACAAGTACTTATGCCGCTAAAAGAATTAAATGGCGTAAATATAACGATCGTTCAAGATGAAGCAGGAAGAGCAATCTTTAGAGCACGTATTCATATTAACGAGAAAGAGTTAAATAAATCGGCAAAAGACGTTGTGACTGAATTACGCGACGGGGAAATTGCAATTTACACACGTGATTACGGAGTAAGACAAGGATTCTTTGATATCGATCCACGTCCACTTCAAGGCGATGATATACATGTGATTGAAGAAAAAATGAGAGAAATTGTAGGGGGACACTAAAATGACAAACATTCAAAAACGTTTTTATAAAGGCCGCGTAGCATTAAATGTATTAGCGAACAATACCCGAAATGCGAAAGACATTTTTGAAGCAGCAGAAGGTTATGTAGTAGTCGGTGTGTTATCAAAAGATTATCCGACAGTAGAAGAGGCAGTAACTGCGATGAAAGCATACGGAAAAGAAATTGATG
This sequence comes from Bacillus sp. CDB3, assembly GCF_002081505.1. NCBI lineage: Bacteria > Bacillati > Bacillota > Bacilli > Caryophanales > Bacillaceae > Bacillus > Bacillus sp. CDB3. Next base: position 42,286 of record NZ_ALBR01000099.1, read on the forward strand.
AAGCTGTATCAATTGGACTTGGAGCTGGAGATAATCGCCAAGCGGCAGTTGTAGCTGAAATTGCGAAGCATTATCCTGGTAGTCATATTAATCAAGTGTTCCCTTCAGTTGGAGCGACACGTGCAAACCTTGGCGGAAAAGATAGCTGGATTAATAGTTTAGTATCACCAACAGGAAAAGTAGGTTACGTAAATATTTCTACTGGTCCAATTAGTGCAGCTGGGGAAGAAAAAGCAATCGTTCCAATTAAAACAGCGATCGCACTTGTACGTGATATGGGCGGAAATTCATTGAAATACTTCCCAATGAAAGGCCTAGCTCATGAAGAAGAATATCGCGCTGTTGCGAAAGCTTGTGCAGAAGAAGGGTTCGCATTAGAGCCAACAGGCGGAATTGATAAAGAAAACTTTGAAACAATTGTACGTATTGCATTAGAAGCAAACGTAGAGCAAGTTATCCCGCACGTGTATTCTTCTATTATTGATAAAGAAACTGGCAATACGAAAACAGAAGATGTTCGTGAATTATTAGCAGTCGTGAAGAAGCTAGTTGATCAATATGCGTAAGAAAATTGCAGCATTTGGCGAAGTGATGATGCGCCTGCAAGTACCAGGATATGAATTGTTGTCGCAGGCTAACACGTTAAATTACTCATTTTCTGGTACAGGTGTGAACGTTGCAGCGGCACTTTCTCATCTAGGGCATGAAGGATTTCTTGTTTCAACTTTACCGGAGAATTCAGTTGGAGATGCTGCGGTATCGCACATTCAAAAACTAGGGATTCAAGCACCGTTTATTTCAAGAGGCGGTAAATATGTTGGCATGTACTTTTTAGAAAATGGATTTGGCGCACGGGCAAGCCGCGTTACATATTCAAATCGATTAGAAAGCAGCTTCAATACGGCATGTGAAGAAATGTATCAATTTGAAGAAATCGCAAAGGAAATTGATATCGTTCATTTTTGCGGAATTACACTCGCGATGAATGATACTGTGCGTCATCATATGAAATCTTTAGCGAAAGCAGTTAAAGAAAGCGGAGGCACTGTTGTTTTTGATTGCAACTATCGTCCATCGCTGTGGGGAGAAGACGGATATGAACAGGCGAAGCCACATTATGAAGAAATGCTGTACCTTGCTGATATCGTTATGATGAACGAAAAAGATGCAATGTTCGTTCTTGGAATGAAAACTGAAGAGACGGAGCGAGAAGCACAACTGATGGATCTCATTCCAAAGGTCGCTGAAATGTATCATATCGCTACAATCGCTGGTACACATCGCTCTATTAATAGCGATAATACACATTCACTTCGCGGATTTATATGTAAAGATGGAGCGTTCACTTTTGCAAAAACACTTACGTTTTCTGTATATGATAGAATAGGTGCTGGAGATGCTTATACGAGCGGGATTATTCATGGCGAGATAGAAGAGTTTGCACCAGAGAAAGCTGTTTCATTTGCGTCAGCAGCTGGAATGCTTGCACATACAATCGTCGGTGATACGCCAATGTCATCAGAGAAAGATATACTTCGGGCAATGACGGCATCAGTAGGTGATGTAGAAAGGTAGTGGGTGTAACGGTGAACGTAACGAGGAAAAAAGGACCATTATATTTACAAATAAAAAATATTATTCGTGATCGAATATTGCATGGTGTATATGCGATTCATACGAATATTCCTTCCGAACCACAGTTAGAAGAAGAGTTCAAAGTGAGTAAAATTACAGTGCGAAATGCGATTAAAGAACTCGCTCAAGAAGGATATTTGGAAAAGAAAAGCGGTAAAGGAACAAAAGTCATCCGTAATACTTCTGCGACAAAACTGTCAAAGGGTAAGAAATTTACAGAAGTGTTAGTGGAAGAAGGATATAAAGTACAAAAGAAATTGCTAAAAGCAGAAGTCGTTCATAATGAAGAAGGAACAGTGCCTTTTCGGTTATTTGGTAAGGAGAGTTTTCGGATTGAACGTTTATATGCGTTAAATGATGCGCCATATATTCATTACACGCACTATTTCTCATCGAAAATGGCAAGTACAGACTTATCGGACTTTGACTTACAATCGCTTTACGATTTAGTCGAAGACCGAGGTATACATTTAGAAAACTTTAGAGATGAATTCGCTGTTGGACTTGCGCCTAGTTTCGTTGCAGAAGCGTTAGGCGAAAAAGAGGGGACAGCGCTATTAAAACGTATGCGCTATTCTTACGATGAAGTTGGCGAAGTAATTGAATATAGCGAAGGCTACTACAATACGGAAATGCAGCATTACGTTGTCAATTATGATGTGTAAAAAGTGAAGAGGGACCAATTCCCTCTTTTTTTGTAAAAAAATTTCATATCGAAGGGGAATGGGATATGGATATATACTTATTAATCGTCACGTTAATTGCGATCGCAATTGTTATTTTAGGGGTATCATGGTGGAAATGGCATGCGTTTATTAGTTTAACAGTTGCTAGTCTATTTTTAGCTATTATGTCTGGGTTGAACTTGACCAAAATTGTTACTGCCTATGAAACTGGTGTTGGTAGTGTACTAGGGCATTTAGTTGGTATTTTGGCTCTCGGAACAATTTTAGGGAAAATGATGTCTGATTCAGGAGCTGGCATGCAAGTAGCAGATTTCTTCATTCGATTCTTCGGGGTGAAAAAATTACCTTGGGCAATGTTATTCGCCGGATTTGTTATAGGAATTCCAGTATTTTTTGAAGTGGGGATCGTCATTTTATTACCACTCGTTATCTCAATTCGAAAAACGACGAAGCAAAACATATTATTAATTGCTTTACCTGTCATTGCTGGATTATCTATTGTACATGGGCTAGTGCCTCCGCATCCAGGTGCGATGACTGCAATCGGCATTTATAATGCGAATTTAGGGAAGGTATTATTGTATTCATTAATTATCGCATTACCAACAGCTATTATTGCAGGACCGGTATTTGCAAGGTGGGTACATAAGAGGGTTATACCTGAAAATGAACCGGAGCTTGTTCGAGTTACGACAGTATCAACTGATTTACCGAGTCGTAAAGTTTCATTTTTTATTATTTTACTGCCAGTAGTTTTAATGATTTTATCAGTAGTCGCACCATATAGTTCATTACCGAAAAAAATGACGGAATTTTTAATCTTTATTGGAAGCCCAGTAATTGCTTTACTCATTTCATGTTTCGCAGCATTTTATTTATTAGGTATACGACAAGGTATTGATAAAAAGATGATTAAAAAATTAACAGATGAAAGTTTATTACCTGTCGGTTCCATTATTTTAATAATCGGTGCAGGTGGTGGATTTAAACAAATATTAATTGAAAGTGGTGTCGGCACAGCTATTGCGCAAATGGCAGAACATATATCTTTATCACCAATTGTATTAGCTTTTATGGTAGCTGGTTTAATTCGAATAGCGACTGGATCAGCTACAGTAGCATTAACGACAGCAGCAGGAATTGTTTCACCGGTTATTCAGCACATGTCTGGTGTGAATTTAGAATTGCTCGTTATAGCAACAGGGGCAGGATCATTAATGTTTTCTCATGTAAATGATGCAGGCTTCTGGCTTGTAAAAGAGTATTTAGGATTAACGGTAAAGGAAACATTTAAAACGTGGACGGTGTTGGAGACATTGTTATCATTTATTGCATTCGGCTTTGCGCTTTTACTTAATATGTTTGTTTAAAAGAAGGGGGTGCCTATTTTAAGGTATCCTCTTTTTGTATTGGGGCTCTTTTCATGAAACAAGCCCGTTTTTAGGAAGGCCAAGCTTCCGATTTGCCCTGAAAACATAATATAAATGGAATCCCCTCATTTAGAGCAAGACGATCTTGTTATGAATGATACTAAAGGAGGAATAGAGTAATGGGCGAAAAGTGTGAACACAGACATGATGATTGTGACCGCAGACGTGGGTGCGGAGGCGGTTTTGCGCTTCTAATCGTATTGTTTATTTTATTAATTATCATCGGTGCTAGCTGCTTCGGTGGCGGTGGCGGTTGTGGTTATGGTGGTTACGGCGGTTATGGCGGCGGTTATGGCGGCGGTTATGGTGGATATTGCTGCTAATTATTAAAAACTATTGGAAATGGCCTTGTGCGTATTGCACAAGGCCATTTTATTCATATCTTGATATGCTGTGATAATTTATTGATGTAAAGAGAACGGATTAAGAAGAAGAAAATAATCTCGATAATCCCGAATAACGTAAGTATAATCACTAATTCTTTTAATACAGAGAAAGAAAACACGCTTTGTAAAAACTGAATCGCAAATATTGTATGAATACCAGCAACGATATAAGGAATGAAAAATAAAATCCCTAATTGAATCGTTGCAGAACGAAACATTTCTGATTCTGTTAAGCCGAGTTTTGTAATCGTAATGTACTTTTGTTTTTCAGTCGTTAAGTCGTTATACATACGGAAATATAGAACACTAGCTGCCCCGATAAAGAAAATAAAGCCGAGAAATGTCCAAATAAAGAAAGTAGCAATTGAATTTCCTTTACTGTAGTTTAGATCATCAGTCGCTGTATAAATATTAAATGGTGGATGAGAATCAGGTTCCGCATCTTTGTGTGCCTCATAGAAGCTATCTGTATCATTCTTAATATGTTTTAATATATTTTTCGTCGGAGTAATTGCATTTTCCCAGTTTTCCACGAAGTAGTTATAAACTATAGTCGTTTCAATATGAGGAATCATATTATTAAATACATAGTCTTGTACAACAATTAAATCTGGGAATGCGAAGGCTGGTTGGATCCCTTTATTAATAAATCCTTTAATATGAAATTCTTTTTTATTTGATCCGAGTGTAATTGTATTTTGCTTTGCAAATGGGTTTGATATAAGATTTAAGAGTTCTGGCGAGTAACGAGAAATAATATAAACTTGTGTAGAATCAAGAGTTATTTCTGGTCTCTTTAATTGTTTCGCAAGTGTGTTATAGTCACTCATTTTCATAAGGGTAATGTCTTCTTTTAAAGCTGTATCTTTTAACACTGTAAACTTATGCTTATTGTATTGAAAATTGGCATTTGTAAGCTCCGTTTCAATTGTAGTAATGTGCTTTTGTTCAAGTGAATTTCCACCTTTAGACATATATGTGAAGGGGAAAGGATATCGTTCTAATATCGATGCTTTCGTATTATTATTAGCAGCAAATAGCGCAATAATAATTGTAAATGCAAGTGCTGACAACATAGAAACGATAAAAAGCACATTAATATTACTACGAGTACGGCTAGCTAAATCTGAAATCCATAACATGTTTATTTGTTTCATATAAAACTTTCTCCGCTTTTTTAAAATAAAGATAAAGAGGAGAAATGTTTGTGAAAAGAATAAATATGTTCCGACTACTACGAGTGGCAAAATAGATAATATGATAAAGAATACAGATCCATTTTGTGCATTTGTTTCTGTTACGTAGCTTTTGGGAAATCCTGCAATATAATAGCACAGCCCTAAACAAATTAAGGCAAACAATGAAATGAGTATAGACGGTCTTTTTTCGTTTTTTTCATTTTTATTATTTTTAATTAACCGAGTTGTTTTACGGGTACGAATGAACAGCGGTGTAAACGTAGATACGATGAGAAATAAAATAATAAAAGTTACTGTTGTAACGATGATTGCTTGTGTAGGCCAATATAAATATAGACCTTCAGCGCCAGTTAGCTTAGAAGTAACTAATAAGAAAAAATTAGAAAACACAAGACCACCTTGAATACCTGCAAAGATAGCGAGCATTCCAATTATCATATTTTCAGTAAACAAAAGCCATTTTAATTGTTTTTGAGATATACCGAGAACAGTTAAAATACCAAATTGTTGTTTTCGTACATTTAAAAATGTCCCGATAGAATATAAGAGAAAGAAGAACGAGAACAACACGATAACAAACTGTGCCATTCCGGCTAAGTTCATGAGCGGATCTTGTTCATGCAATTTATTCATAATTTGTAACCGCGGATGATACGCGTATACAGTAAATGAAAAGAAAACCATGATAGAAAAAGCACTACTTACAAAGTAAGCGAAATATGCTTTCGAATTACGCGAGACATTTTTGAATGCAAATTGCCAAAATGTCATCCACGTCTTCCTCCTAATAATGCTAAAACATCTAATATTTCTTGATAAAATTTCTCACGGTACAATCCGCGGTGTAGTTCATTGTAAAGTTCGCCATCTTTAATGAAAATAACACGGTTACAATAACTCGCTGCAAACGGATCGTGCGTAACCATTAAAATTGTTGCATCTTCTTCTTTGTTTAACTTCGTAAATAGCTCCATTACATCAATTGCGGCTTTAGAATCTAAGTTTCCAGTCGGTTCATCAGCTAGTAAAAGAGACGGATGATGAATAACGGCACGTGCTACTGCAGTACGCTGTGCTTGTCCACCTGACACTTCAAAAATACGCTTATTTAAAATTTGATCGATTCCTAGCTTTTTTGAGATATTATCAAGCTTCTCATCCATTTCTTTCAAAGGAACATTATCTAACGTTAAAGGTAGTACAATATTTTCACCGATTGTTAACGTATCGAGTAGGTTAAAGTTTTGGAAAACAAATCCTAATTCTTGGCGACGGAAAATCGCTAATTTTTCTCTACGGAATGTATGTGGTTGTTTTCCATTAATCACGACCTCTCCAGAAGTAGGAGAATCAATTGTAGAAATAACGTTTAAAAACGTAGATTTACCACTTCCAGACGGCCCCATGATCGCAACGAATTCGCCTTTATCTACGTGTAAATTTATATTTTTTAAAGCGGTATGAGGGACTTTCCCTTCATACACTTTTGAGACGTTTTTGATGTGTAATACTTCTTCCATAATAATCACCTTTCTATTTTTCAAAACTTAATGTGTTGTGATAATTTTTGCATATAAAAGGAACGAATTAAAAGGAAAAATAGAATTTCAACTGTTCCAAAAATCATAAGTACGACTGTAATCTCAGCGAAGAATGAGAGATTTAATACTTCTTGTAGCATCTTTGTCGCAAACATCGTATGGATCGATGCCATAATGTATGGGACGAAGAATAAAATAGCAAGTTGAATAGTCGCTGAACGTTTCATTTCAGCTGCTGTTAAACCAATTTTTGTAATCGTTACATACTTTTCTTGCTCATTTGTTAAATCTGTATACATTCGGAAATAAAGAACACTGCCCGCACCGATAAAGAAAATAACGCCAAGAAAAGTTCCGATTAAGAAGAATGAAGCGACATTTAATTTTGCTTTATATAGAGAATCACTCGCTTCACTTGCGTGGAAAGGAGGATGCTCTGCTTTGATCGCTTCACTTTCATTATAAATTTTTGTTGTAAATGCCGAACCGATGTTATGTGCTTTTTCCCAATCGTAAACTTTAAAGCTATATACACTCATTTGTTTTGAAACGGTGGATAATGCTTCTACATTTTCATCAGATAGTATGAGCAATTGATATATTAAGCGATTTGGGAATGGGTTATAACCTTTATATTCTTTCACTTGTAGTTGTAAATTGTTTTGAGTAAGTGTAAGAGTATTTTTCTTTTCTGGATTATGAAGTGTTCCAATAACCTGATCATCTAAGTCTTTCATAAGAATATAAGATTCATTCTTATTCACCGTGAGCGTTTCCCAATTTAAAGCCTTAGCAAGTACATTATAATCACTTTGTTTAATTGCGTAATAGAGCTGCGTGTTATCTTCAGCTGAAGATACTTCATATATATCCGTTTTAAATTTCTTATAAGTAAAGTGCTCTTCATTAAATTTTTGCTCTAACCAGTTTAAATGTTCATCAGCTAATGTGTTTTCAGTATGTGATAAATACGTAAACGGGAAAGGGTTTTTCCTAATTTCATCAAACTTTGTAAACTTCCCGAACCCATATAAAAATGTAATCATTGTAAAAGCAAGCGTCGATAGCATCGCCACAATAAAGAGCATATTAATATTCGTTCGAATGCGCGTTGCTAAATCAGAAATCCAAAGCATATTAATTCGTTTCATATAAAACTTTCTTCGCGTTTTTAATATACGAATGAGTAAAAAACTAATTTGTGAAAAGAAAAAATATGTCCCAGCTGCAATAAGTGATGGAATGATAAATATACTAGAGACGATATACAACAGCCCAATGATGTCACCTAGCGACATAAAATACAGCGGATTTGCGGCTAACGCATATCCAGATATTAAACATATCGCACCAAATAAAGAAACGAGTACGGATGCTTTTCTTTCTTTTTGTTGTTTTCCTGATTTTAAAAGTCGTACAGCTTTTCTCGTACGGATTAGCATCGGTGTAAAGGACGATACGAGAATAAAGAGACCGAGAAAGGTTAGCGTTGTTAAAATAATAGCACTAGTCGGCCAATATAAATATAAACCAGGTACATGTGTAATTTTGGCGGTAACTAATAAAAAGAACTGTGAAAAGACAAGTCCGAGTTGAATGCCAAAAAATATAGAAAGAATACCAATTAACATATTTTCTAAAAAAACGAGCCTTTTTAATTGTTTTTGAGATATGCCAAGTACTGTTAAAATTCCGAACTGTTTTTTTCGTACTTTTAAAAACGTACCAATCGAATATAGTAAAAAGAAAAATGAAAAGAACGCAATGACAACCTCTGAAATTGTCATTAATATGTTCAAAGAATAATTAACGTCTGTCATATGCAATTTCGGATGAAATAAATAAACTGCAAATGAGAAAAAAATTGCAATGGAGAACGCACTGCTTACAAAATAGGCGAAATAAGCTCTGGCGTTCCGTGTGACGTTTTTAAATGCAAACTGCCAAAATGTCATTCACCTGGACCTCCTAATAGAGTTAACGTGAAAGGAGTACGGGGAGAGGTTCCCTCATACTCTTTTCATAAAGCTCACCTTTTTATTATTTAAAACTTAATATGTTGCGATAACTTTTGCATATAAAGTGAACGAATTAATAGGAAAAAGATAATCTCAACCGTTCCAAAAATCACAAGTACAACCGTAATTTCAGCAAACAACGACAAATTTATAACATCTTGTAGCATCTTTGTCGCGAACATCGTATGAATGGAAGCCATAATGTATGGAACAAAAAATAAGATGCCAAGTTGAATGGTCGCTGAGCGCTTCATTTCTGATTCTGTTAAGCCAATCTTTGTAATCGTTACATACTTTTCTTGTTCGGTTGTTAAATCTGTATACATACGGAAGTATAGTACACTGCCAGCACCAATAAAGAAAATAATCCCAAGGAATGTACCAATGAGGAAGTAGGAAGCACTTCCGGATTTGATTCTGTATAGGGAATTACCCGCTTCGAAAACACGAACTAGCGCTCCTTCGTGCTCAACACTCGCACGGTCTTTATCAACTCGTTTTACAAACTCATCAGCAATTGCATATGTATTTTCCCAGTTCTCTACATTGTAATTATAGGCTGTTATATGTTTTGTGTTATTTGGTAAATTGTTAACGACAGCATCAGATAATACTAACGTTTCATATGCGAAAGAAGCAGGGAGTGGATTATCTATTTCGAACCCTTTTACTTGTAGCTTATAATTTGTGTTAGCTAGTGTAATATGTGTTCTAGTGTAATTTTGATCGAATGCACTAAACAATGGGAAATATGCGGCTCCAGGTAATATGTATGTTTCATTGTCATTCATAAATAGTTGTTTTAATTGTACTGACGTAGCAAGTTTATTATAGTCACTTTGTTTTATGGCATATATGTCATAATAAATTTCCGTACCGCTTTCCGCTTTTAAAGGTGTAGCATATAAATCTACTTTGGTTTTTTTATAAGCGAATTTTCCATCTTTTAATTGCTCTTCCAGCCAATTTAAGTGCTGGGAAGTAAATGGATTCTCATCATATGAGAAATAAGAAAATGCGAATGATGAATTTCGTTCAACATCAAGTTTTGCAAATTTCCCGAAGCTATATAAAAATGTAATCATCGTAAAAGCAAGCGTAGATAACATTGCTACAATGAAAAGCATATTAATATTCGTTCGAATGCGACTTGATAAGTCAGAAATCCAAAGCATATTAATACGGCGCATATAAAATTTCCGTCTCTTTTTCAAAATATGAATGAGCAAGAAACTAATTTGTGAAAAGAAAAAATATGTTCCAATTGAAACGAGTGCCGGAATGACAAAAATACTTGAAAGCATATAGGTCATCCCTATTTGGGGGCTTAATGAGGCGAAATATGTTGAATTACCAGCTAAAGCGTAGCCGCCTAATAAACATATAGCGCCAAATAGTGAAACCAGTATGGATGGCTTTCGTTCTTTTTGCTTCCCGCCATTTGCTTTTAAAAGGTGCACTGATTTTTTCGTTCGAATGAGCATCGGTGTAAATGTAGATACAACGATAAAAAGGCCAAGAAAAACAATTGTTGTTAAAATGAAAGCACTCGTAGGCAAATATAAATATATCCCTGGTAGGTGTGTGATTTTGGCTGTAACTAATAAGAAAAACTGTGAAAATACAAAACCAAACTGCATGCCGAAAAAGATAGATAAAATACCGATTAACATATTTTCCATAAAAACGAGACGGTGTAATTGTTTTCTGGATATTCCTAAAACGGTCAAAACGCCGAATTGTTTTTTACGTACTTTTAAAAACGATCCGATTGAATATAGTAAAAAGAAGAAAGAGAACAATACAATGACAACTTCTGAAAAAATCATTAATCCTGAAACTTCAGAGATCATACTGAAATTTTGTAATTTCGGATGAAATAAATAAACAGCAAACGAAAAGAAAACAGCAATTGAAAAGGCACTGCTTAAAAAGTAGGCAAAATAAGCTCTCGAGTTGCGAGTTACATTTTTAAATGCAAATTGCCAAAATGTCATAATATGTGCCTCCCGTTAGAAGGCCAATATGTAGTTTTATTGCAAAAAATGTATGAGAGTAAGTTCTCATACATTTTGCTAGCATATGTTACGATCATGCTTCGGTCACCTTCTTCGTATTTTCTGCTTGATTATTTGCAGCGTTGTGGAAGATGATTTTAATCGTCGTGCCTTTACCAACTTCAGAGTCTAGTTTCACAGAATGGCCTAAATAATCACAAATTTTACTTACGATATAAAGCCCCATACCAGTGGATTCCCCGAATGTACGACCATTTTTCCCGGTGTAAAATGGTTCAAATACTCTTCGAACATCTTCTTGTGGAATACCGACGCCTTCGTCACGAACTTCTAAAATAATATCTTTTCCATTTCGATAAGCAGATAAGAAAACTTTCTTTCCACGTTCACCAGAATAACGAACAGCATTTGTCATTAACTGGTAGATGATGAATTTTAGCCATTTCGCATCAGAAGCAACTTTTAAATCAGAATGAACTTCTAAAACGGGGAAGACGCCATTACGAATGAATAGTTCTTTTAATCCGTTAATATTTTTTGTTACAGTATCTTTTAATGAAATCGTCTCAACATGGAAGTCTTCATGGAAGTTATTTAACCTTGCCATGTATAAAGCCATATCGAGTCCTTGATTTAGTCGCTCTAATTCTTTTTTAAATTTCGGGATTAAATGTTCATCTTCCATTTCAAGAACCATAAGTTGCATGACAGAAACCGGCGTTTTCATTTGATGCACCCAATGGTTAATAAACAATTGGTGTTCTTGCTGTTTTACTTCAAATGTTTGTAGGTCTTTTTGGAATAGACGATATTGCGTACGAACGAGCTCGTTTACACCGTGGGGCATAGGAGCAGTCGCTCTTTCAATAAACGCATCTTCCATTTTCTCTGGTGGTTCACTTAATCTGTGGTACATTCTACGGTTACGAACGTAACGATAAGCGAGGAAACAGATGAATAAGTATAAGCTTAAAACGATGAAGTAAAACTTATTATTTTGAAATCCGTCTACTGCATCATAAAGAACGAAAATGATTCCGAAGTTTAATACATATAGTAGGAAAAATGCAAAATGATCACGTAAAAATAGCTTCATGCTTATTCACTCCAAGTTGCGTTAAAACGATACCCAAGTCCACGTACTGTTTCAATAGCATTTTCAATACCAAGCTCATTGAACTTTTTACGAAGACGCGTGATGTTTACGTTTAATGTATTTTCCTCAACGAAGCTTTCATCGTCCCAAAGAGCGGCTAGTAGGTCTTCACGACTCGCTGTACGAGGGAATTTAGATAATAACATTTCCGCTAAAATTGCCTCTTTCTTCGTTAAAAGAACTTGTTCAGATCCGAAGTGAATTTCTGGACGTTCTGGGAAGAGTTTTAGTCCTTCAACTTCAACGATACGCTCAGAAATATTTGGTGCATAATCACCGTAAATGCGGCGTAATTGCCCTTTAATTTTCGCCATTACAACGTCGTAGTGGAACGGTTTCGTAATGTAATCATCTGCACCACTTTCAATCGCCATAATTTGCTCCATTTCACCAGCACGAGCTGAAATGAAAATAATTGGACAAGTAGATTCATGACGAATTTGACGGCACCAGTAGAAACCATCGAATTTCGGTAAGTTTACATCAAGTAAAACAAGATGTGGTTTCACAGCGTTAAACGATTCCATAATATCATCGAAATTCTCCGCTACAACAGCTTCATAACCGTACTTTTGAATGTGAGATTGCAGTAATGATGAAATATTTGGATCGTCTTCAACGATTAAAATTTTATACATATGTATATTCCTCCTAAAAAACAATTGTAGCTATAGTGTACCATGTGTTTCTCGTCTTTTCATTATGTTGAAATATAAGCTAGTAAACAGTATAGGTCAAAAGTGGAAAAAGTAAAAAGGGCTGCATATATAATTGACAATTAACTAAAATCATTTTAACATTTAGATAAATATCTAAATGTCTAATTATCGAAAGGAAGAAAGACATTGAATCAAGCATTCAAAGCATTAGCAGATCCAACAAGGCGAAAGATTTTAGATTTATTAAAAGAAGGCGATTTAACCGCTGGGGAAATTGCTGAACAATTCAATATGACGAAGCCAAGTATTTCTCATCATTTAAGTGCACTTAAAAATGCTGAACTCATTCAAGATGAAAAGAAAGGACAATTCGTTGTGTATTCTTTGAACACAACTGTATTTCAAGATTTATTGACCTGGGTGTTTACGTTTACGAATAAGGGGGAGGAGAGCAAATGAAAAAGCATCTTGTCGCAATTATATTAATTTTTATAGCTGGTCTAGCTTGGGCATATGCATGGCCGAATTTACCTGACACAATGGCAATTCATTGGGGAACTGAAGGTGTAAATGGTTATGCTTCCAAGTTTCATGCAATGCTGTTGCTACTTGGAATTATGATTTTCACCTATGTTTTATTAACAGTTACTCCTAAAATTGATCCTAAGAAAAAGAATTACGATAAATTTTCTAGAAGTTATACGATAATGAATTATAGCGTATTAGTAGTATTATTTTTAGTAAACATGCTCGTAATTGGGGTAGGATTAGGTTACGAAATTCCGATGAATAGTACACCGTATATTCTTGTTGGCCTTTTATTTATAGTCATCGGCAACTATTTACCACAATGTAAACCAAATTACTTTGTAGGTATAAAAACACCGTGGACGTTAAGTAACGAAGAAGTGTGGAGAAAGACGCACCGTTTTAGCGGAAAGGTGTTTGTTGTATTAGGGGTTATTATGATTTTAAGTATTTTTGCACCGGCAGCATGGAAATCTTTCTTGGTGATTGGAATTATTATTGGGGCAGTAGGACTAACGATGGGGTATTCTTATGTTGCTTATAAGAAAGAGATAGGCGCTTAATAGAAAAATATAAAATTTATGGTGGGTGGAGTGATATTAATATATACCTTCATATCAGCAATAAAAGCATATGTTATTTATAACAAAGAACTAGCATAGAACGAGTGAATTAAAAACAGGGGAGTGCAGGAAAGATAAAGAAGCATCTTTTTGCAATTATGTTAATTTTTACAACTTGTGTAGCGTGGGCATTTGCTTGGCCTCATTTGCCGGATACAATCGCGACACATTGGAGTGGTGGTAAGGTAGATGGCTATTCTTCTAAACTTTACGGAATGATTTCTATGGTTGGAATTATGATTGCGTTATATGTATTTCTAAATGTGATACCAAAGATTGATCCAAGGAAAGCAAATTATGAGAAATTTTCTAAAGCTTTTATGATGATGAATAACGGGATACTATTGCTACTATTTGTAGGGAATATGGATATTATTACAAGTGGATTAGGATATAACTTATTCATTAATCGGGTTCCTGAATTATTAGTTGGTGTTTTATTTTTAGTGATGGGTAATTATTTACCACAGTGTAAGCCTAACTTTTTCGTTGGGATGCGTAATCCGTGGACGTTAAGCAATGAAGAAGTATGGCGGAAAACGCATCGATTTAGCGGAAAAGTATTTGTGGTTTTAGGAATTATTATGATTATAAGTGTTTTCACTCCAGCTGATTGGAGATCTTATATGATGCTCGGGATTATAGTATTCGCTGTTATCATAACGAATTTATATTCTTACGTTTTATATAAAAAAGAAATGCAATTGTGAGTAATAAGCGATTGAATTACACTAATCAAATTTTATAGTTCTAGTTTTTATATGTTAAGAGATTATTTTAATACTCAGTGGAGATAACAAAGGCTCCCTGAGTAAATTTTCGTTTTTTAGTCTGAAAATTCAGTTAAAAAGACGGTTTGGGGGAAGTCACATGTTAGAAATTGTGAATTTCAGCAAGACATACAAAGGTGGTAAGAAAGCAGTAGATCATTTAAATATTACTGTTCAAGCAGGAGATATCTTTGGATTTATTGGACATAACGGTGCGGGGAAAAGTACAACAATTAAGTCGTTAGTAGGAGTTATAGATTTTGAAGAGGGTGAAATTTTTGTTGATGGACATTCAGTGAAAAAAGATCCGATTGCATGTAAGAGAGTAATGGCGTATATTCCTGATAATCCAGACTTATATGAGCAATTAACAGGAATTCAATATTTAAACTTTGTTGCGGATGTTTTTAAGGTGTCTGCAAAAGATCGGGAAAAGCAGATACAAAAGTACGGAGATGCCTTTGAGATTACACCGCACTTGGGAGATTTAATATCTTCTTATTCACATGGTATGAAACAAAAAGTGGCGATTATATCAGCGGTTTTGCATAAACCGAAATTATTAGTTTTAGATGAACCTTTCGTTGGTCTTGATCCAAAGGCTGCTGTAGTATTGAAAGGTATTATGAAGGAGCTTTGTGAAAAGGGAAGTGCGATTTTCTTTTCTACTCATGTTTTAGATGTGGCGGAGAAGTTATGTAATAAAATAGCGATGATTAATAGAGGGAAATTAGCACTTTCAGGGGAAGTGAATTCTTTAATAAAGGAAGGCTCATTGGAAGAGCTCTTTATGAAGGAGCTTGCTAATGAATACTAATAGTTTAGGTCTTTTGAAAATCCGTTTGATAACGCAGCTCGGTTTAAACACTTTTAAATACGAAAAAGATAAGAAAAAGAGGCAGAATAAGATTTTACTTTCAGCAGCTATTGCACTAGTTTGTGTCATGTTAATGTTGTATTGCGGAACCTCGGCATATGGATTGGTGAAACTAGGAATGAGCGAAATTATTCCAGTTTATGCACTAGTTATTAGCAGTATATTAACGTTGTTTTTCACTATATTTAAGGCAAATGGCGAAATTTTTGCTTTTAAGGACTATGATTTTTTAATGTCATTACCGATTCGTGTAAGTACTGTTATTGCAAGTAGATTTTTGTATTTATACTTGCTGAATACGATCTTTTCAATCATAATTATGCTACCAATGGGAGTTGTGTATTGCATACATGAGAATCCATCAGTTTCTTTTTACTTTATGTGGTTCATCAGTATGTTTATAG
This sequence comes from Bacillus sp. CDB3, assembly GCF_002081505.1. NCBI lineage: Bacteria > Bacillati > Bacillota > Bacilli > Caryophanales > Bacillaceae > Bacillus > Bacillus sp. CDB3. The sequence goes on from NZ_ALBR01000099.1 coordinate 58,216, forward strand.
CATCTTTAATCCCAACAACAATAGCAGCGATTTTTGGAGCTGGGATTACGGCAATCGCTTCTAAATTTAAAAATACGAATAAAATAACTACGATTTTAAGTTTTATAGTAATTATTACATTTGGTTTCTTTATGATAAAAAACGGAAATGCTCAATATAGCCTTAATGATATGAACGGGATTGGTGCAATTGTTTCAGAGCAATTAACGAAAGTGTATCCATTAGCTAACATGTTTCAAAAGGCAATTGTTCATGCTGATATTGTAGCTTTTATCCTGTTTGTTGGGATATCAGTTATTTGGTATTATCTTTTTGTAAAAATACTTTCGCTAAAATATAAGCAAATAAACACAAGAATCTCCACTTATCACATGCTTTCAAATTATGAGATTAATAGTATGAGAAAAGAAAGTGTATTGGTTGCATTGTATAAAAAAGAGATGAAGCGTTTCTTTTCTTCTACAGTGTATGTCATAAATAGTGGAATGGGAGTCGTGATGGCGATAGCTTTCTCGCTGGCTATAGTTGTAGTAGGGCCAAGTCAATTGATAGCGTATCCTGGAATTGAGGATATTTTGCAAAAGATTGCGCCATTTGCTATTGCAGCAGCGATTTCGATGACGTGTACAACATGTGTGTCATTGTCTTTAGAAGGAAAAAATGTATGGATTATTAAGTCACTGCCTATAGCGCCAAAGATGATTTATGACAGTAAAATACTTATGAATCTTTCATTGAGTGTACCTGCATCACTTATTAGTGCCGTATTACTGATAATAGGGTTAAAACTAGATATTTGGAGTTCTCTTTTAATCGTAATAACACCAATAACATATTCATTCTTTTCGGCAGTATGGGGGATTTTTGTTAATAATCGATTTGGGTATTATGATTGGGTATCAGAAACGCAAGTAGTAAAACAAAGTGTAGGATCGTTTGTTGGTATGTTTGGTGGCTTAATTGTGGCTGTTATACCTGCCTTGCTAATTGGTACCGCTACTATCTCGAACTACAGAGTATTTACTTTTTTAGTTGTTATAGTGCTTGTGATTATTACTATTTTCTTGTATAAGAACGAGTCGAGAAGAAGTATAAAATAAAGTGAAACTTTAATCAGTGGGGGCCATCCCCCACTGATTATTAGGCTTCACCAATCGGGCGTTTACGGGATAAAAAGCTGCTTTTCCTTTAAAGAGGAAGAGCAGCTTCTTTATTTTGAAAAAGTTTAGACCTTTATATTACTTTTTAAAACAGGTATCCATATCTCGCTTCTGAAATTCGGCGATGATACGTCTTTACTTTCATTCCACAATATTTCCGGTCCTTCCGCTAGTTCGTAGTCCGAAGAAGGGAACCATTCGGAATAAATACGTCCCCACACATTTTGTAATGCATCAGGAAATGGACCGACAGCTTCAAATATAGCCCATGTTGAAGCAGCGACTTCAAGTTGTTTGAATTGCTCTGGACAATCTTTCGTTGTGGCTACTCCAATATAATGATCGAGTTCGCCTTTTTCCTCCATTCTTCCTTCAGAAAAGTTAGTAGATGCACTAATGATTCCATCGGGTTCCACATTTGAAAGCATCTTTAATGTTTGAATGGACTGTGGGTTTAAACTTTTCCACATAGAAGCAATTTCTTCATTTACACCATTGAAAACGATTGGTACTCGTTTTGTAATACCTATAATTCGAAATGAGTCTTTTTCTTCAATTCGATAGTGCATTTCATTTCCCCCTTGAATAGATAATTGGAAGGTCATTGGTGAATAAGCTTTCAAAAAATGACTAGTACTTCGAGCTTCTGAAGGCGTTATGCCATGCAAATTTTGAAATGCACGTGCAAATGAATCTGGTGAATTGTAGCCATATTTTATAGCAACATCAATGACTTTTATATTGCTGTTTTTTAGTTCAAAGGCAGCGAGAGTAAGACGTCTACAGCGAATATAATCTGACAGTGATATGCCAGCTAGAAATGAAAACATCCTTTTAAAGTGATACTCGGAGCAGAGTGCTAGCCTCACAACTTCTTTAAAATCAATTTCATTAGTAAGGTTATCTTCAATATAGTGCATTGCTGCATTCATATTTTTAAGTGAATCCATATTATGACCTCCTCTGTACATAGAATAGCAGGAACGAAATAGCTCCATCCGACATTTCGTGCACAACTTTGTAGGTAGCTTTTTCACCTTACAAAAATGTAATGTTTCTGTAAGGAGAATGAATGGATGGTATGATATCCCAATGTTATAGTAACAAAGTACTTTAGCTCATTAGGTTAAATTTTGATTTCTCCGCTTATGTGCCTTACATAACTGTCATGTTTGTGTAAGAAACATCGATAGTGGCAAGAGTAGAGAGTGTATATAGTTGAAAATAGAGAATAGAAGAAATGAGGGATGTCGAGATGAAAACAGTGTTAGAAGCAAAAAATATTGAAAAAGTATATGACACAGGTGGGAATAAATTTGCAGCTTTAAAAGGTATTAACTTACAAGTAAAAGAAGGTGAGTTCGTTGGAATTATGGGACCTTCTGGTTCGGGTAAGACGACTCTTTTAAATGTTCTTTCTACAATTGATAATGCGACGAACGGTGAAATTTTAATTGATGGAAAAGATATCGTGAAGATGAATGATGATAAGCTGGCGTTGTTCCGCCGTGATCATTTAGGTTTCATTTTCCAAGATTATAACTTATTAGATACGTTAACGGTGAAAGAAAATATTGCGTTACCTCTTGCGTTGTCAAAGGTGAAAGCGAGTGAGATTGATCGCCGCGTTCTTGAAATATCAAAGAAATTCGGTATTGATCATATTTTAAGTCAGTTCCCATATCAAGTATCCGGTGGACAGAAGCAGCGCTGTGCGGCATCACGTGCAATTGTTACAAATCCGAGTATGATTTTCGGGGACGAGCCAACTGGAGCGCTTGATTCTAAATCTGCAACAGATTTACTTGAAAGTATGAAGTCGTTAAATGAATATGATAACTCAACAATTTTAATGGTAACGCACGATGCATTTGCGGCAAGTTATTGTAAACGAGTTGTTTTCATTAAAGATGGTGAGTTATATAAAGAATTACACCGCGGTGAATCAACGCGTAAACAGTTCTTCCAAAAAGTCGTGGATGTGATGTCTTCCATTTCTGGAGGTATGGCTGATGACCTTATCTAGCATTGCCCTCCGCAACATACAGCGGAACTTTAAAGACTACTTTGTATATTTTGCATCTATGATATTTAGTATTGTAATTTACTTTACATTTAAAGCACTGCAGTACAATTCACAAATGGAAAAAGCTGCGGAAGCTTCTAAAAAAATTAGTGGAGCGTTCCAAGTTTCCAGTGTGATGCTTATCATTTTCGTAGCAGTGTTCATTATATATTCGAACGGTTTCTTTACACGGAAGCGTAAAAAAGAAGTTGGACTGTATTCGTTACTCGGTATTCGTAAAAAACAAATCGGTAAAATGCTCTTTTATGAAAATATGTTAATGGGATTAATGTCTTTAATTATCGGGATTGCAATCGGTAGCGTTCTTTCAAAATTATTCCTTGAGTTATTAGTAAGTATGATGGGACTAAACTTAAATGTTCATTTTGAAGTACCGATGGCTGCGATTATTGATACAGCAATTATTTTCTTTGTGATTATTTTATATACATCACTTCAAGGATATCGTTTAATTTATCGTTTTAAGTTAATTGAACTTTTCCGCGCAGAACGTGAAGGAGAAGCAATGCCAAAAGGATCTGTCATTATGGCATTAATTTCAGTTTTCTTAATCGGTTCAGGTTATTTCTTAGCATTAATGTACATGAAAGCAGTTATGTATGCAGACTTTATGGTCGTTGCATTATACATTTTATTAGCGACAGTAGCAGGGACTTATTTATTATTCATGTTCTTCACAGTATTTGTATTGAAACGTGCAAGAAATAATAAGTCAGCGTTTTATAACGGTATGAATATGGTAACGACATCACAGTTACTATATCGTATTAAAGGAAACGCGAAATCACTTGCGACAATTGCTATTTTAAGTGCAGTAACATTAACGGCGGTTGGTACGTCAGTTACGATGTATTACAATACATTCACGCAATCAAAAGTAGCTGCACCATATAGTTATTCTTATGAGAAAAAAGATGAAGCATTAGATAAAAAAGTAAATGAAATACTTGCTGGAGAGAAGAAGAATCATCCAGTGACATATGAAGCAGAAGTTGAAATGATTCCTGTGAAAGGAACATTTAAAGGTGAAAGAGCGGATCAAGTTCTGAACACACACTATAATGTTACGAAGCAGTACGAGCTTATTTCTCAATCAAACTTTAATGCACTTGCGAAACATTTAGATGTAGAACCTGTAAATTTAAGTACGAATGAAGCTTTTGTATACGATAGCTTATATATTGAAAAGCTTGATTTTGGTCCTCTTTACACAGGAAATACAGCTGTATTCCCTGTTGGAAATGAATCAAAAGAGTTAAAGATTAAAGGCGTAAATAGTAGAAGTGTTACAAACTTAAATGAACTATTTGTAATCGTTCCGGATCAAACATATGAGCAAGCGAAACAAGTAAACGAAACGCGCATTGTAAAAAATATTGATGTAAAAGGTGAGCGAAATAGTAAAGAGTTAACAGCGAAATTAGCAGGTGTTATGCCAGCTAGTGAATCAGAAGTTTTAAAGCCATTTGAAGATTTCTATACAGGATTCCAAATGGGGCTTGAAACGACAGGGTTAATGATGTTCATCGGACTGTTTTTAGGATTAGTATTCCTATTAGCGACAGGCTCAATCATTTACTTCAAGCAGCTTACAGAAGCAAGTGCTGACCGTGATCGTTACGTTGTCCTTCATAAAGTTGGTGTAACGAAGCAAGAGATGAAGAAAGCTATCGCAAAACAAGTGAGCTTTATCTTCGCTATTCCGTTAGTAATCGGTATTTTACACAGCTTATTTGCACTAAAAGGATTAGCAAATATATTACCATTTGAAATTATGATCCCGCTTCTAATTAGTATCGGAGTATATGGTGTCATTTATATCGGATATTACTTCTTAACAGTTCGTTCTTATTATAAGATTGTGAGCGCGAAGTAATAGATGGTAGCTGTAAGTAAATAAGAATTATAAAATAGTGATTCACCTGATTTTTTAGTCAGGTGAATCACTATTTTTTGTTTTGATAAGCGCTAGTGAGAGATAAACAAAGTAACATTTGGGGAGGGAATAGGCAAACAGAATTTGTGTACTACAAGTCTATTATTCTGATTATATTAATAAAAGGATAAAAATGAAATGTTACATATTACTCGATGGGAATAGCATGAATTTTATAGACATAATTAATGCGCATCAATTATGTCTATAAAATTAAAGGTATGTTTATAGTCAAAGGTATCTATGCATATTACATAACGCTTCAAAGGGTTTATTTCAATTACAGTCATACGGCTTGAAGGAAAATAACAATCTTCATAATAAGTGATTAATATTTCTTTTTCGGAAATGAATGACTGTAATAGAAGATCTTCAATCCGCTCTCTATCGTTTTGTGGTGATACTCTTATTGGTCCTTTAATAACCTTGCGTGTGCCAGCAGATTGTTCAGGTGTAATAGTCATTTGAATCACTTTCGATGTACCTCTATCCTTTGATATATTTGCGCTACTCATGCCTTATATTCTCCTAACAATATATTTTCTGTATCTTTCTGACCTAGGAAGAACAGTTACTATTTAATTACTATTAATTTAAGCGCTAAATTTCTTATGTTCTTGAACTGAATACACTGTATAAAAAGCCTATTTTGAGAAGTAGTCTGCTATAAAACTTATATAATGAAGAAATTATGACGAATTAGCTTAGTACTAAAAAATTATCAAATTTATCAACTTATTTATAGTAATTTGTTTGTCATTATTGTACTTTTTTGAAGGGGCTAGAACTTTATTAGGATTAAGGGAAATAAGGGCGTGTAAAGATAAATAGAAAGAATATAAAAAAGAAGAAACAATCGACTGATTTTGAGGTGAGAGTATTACTACTCACAAATGATGGGATGTATTGAATTGGTGAATTCTATATATAGGTGAGCTAGTATTATATCTATCTCACCTAGTGTTAAGAAATCGCTTCTATATTACAGTATGATTTTCCCGATATTGTCTAGGGGTCATACTAGTAATTTTTTTGAAAACTCTTGTGAAATAACTTTGATCATTAAAATTAAGCCAAGCACAAATATCCGATAATGGATATGTTGTTAATGTTAATAACTTTTTGGCTTCTTCTACTCGTTCTCTTTGAATATATTCACTTAAAGGAATCCTTACTTCTTTTTTAAACAACTTAGATAAATAAGTAGGAGAAATCTCTAAAAGGCTAGCAAGATCATTGAGAGATATTTCATCGTAAATATGTTTGTGAATATGATTTAGGCATGTAGTTATTGAATTAGAATATGCTTGATTACTATATTCTTTAACACGTTCTGCAAAAGTACATAAGGCATCTTCAATTAATCTATTTACGGAGTACATGTTATCTAGTTTTTCAATGGTTTGGATATATAAAGTACCAAGTGAAAAAGCAATATGTGATGGAAGATTACCAGCTATCGCATATCGAATAGCTAAAGTAATTGCGATAATACCATTGTTTTTTTGATTTCTGAGTTGATCTCCTTTTGATGAAATCGCCGCATCCTCTTGTGGAAATGAATACGCATATTGTATTACTTGTTCTTTATTTCCTTCTTTAATTGCTGAAAAAAATTTACGTTCCAATGACATGTCATAATTTTGCGGATCATGCCGACGACGTTTTGAAATATATAAATCAGGATTTACAATTTTGTAAGAAACATCTTCTAGTAATTTATTTTTTTTCCAAACAATATCTCTATCTAATTTTTCATTGAAAACTACGTAATGTAACCAAATACTTATATCAATTAGAGTGCTTTTTTTAATCTCGGGCAGAAATTGATAGTAGTCTATTCCTTTTTGTATATTAGTACAATTAAAATATTCCATAAGTTTGATGGCCATTTCATCGGACACTTTTGGATAAGTAGTAGGGCCGATTATAATCGTTCCTTTTATATGCTCATGATTTGTTATATGGATGCTAATGAAATTCTCAAGATACTTATTCCCTTTGAAAATTGGGAAATTACAAGGAGCGTTTTCTTGATAAATTTCATTAAAATGTTCTTCTTTAGAAGAATAAAATGGACTACCAATCGTATGAGAAGTAGATTCATATAAAATTTTTCTATCAGTAGATAAAAATTGAACAGGAACAAGAAAAGTTCTATGTACAAGATCACATAAGTGCTGTAGGTCGATGGGATTATTCATTATCTTCTCCTTTTAAATAGTTTTGAAATAACAAATATTCATACTTAGATATACAGTCGTTTCTATAAGGGATAAATTTTTTATTATTCGAATTTTTCTGCTTACATGCAAAGGATTACATATATTTGATAGAAATGAAAGGCGATTTATAGATTAATTTTCGCAGATATTGTATGAAAATAAACATAGCGATGGTACCTTCCATAAAAGTTCTCTTTTATATCCATTATACCAAATTAATAAATGTAAAGGAGATATTTATATGTGGAATACGAAATGTTTCATGTATAAGAATGAATGACAGATACTGCTTTTTAATTCTTAATAAAATCTTAAGAAATCTCCTCAATTTTTATTAAGAAACGATAGTTATACTTAGAAACAAGTTAAAAACTATTGAACGAATGGGGAGAGTACATGCAGCTCATAACATTCTTAACTGAATTTATAAAACATCCGAAACATACCGGTGCAGTTGCACCGAGTTCTAAAATATTAGCAAAAAAAATGGTAGATGTAATTGATTTCAATAGAGCGGAATGCATTGTAGAGCTAGGTCCTGGCACAGGAGCTTTTACGAAAGAAATTATGAAGCGAAAGAAGAAGGAGACGGTATTACTTCTTATTGAAATTAATGAAGTGTTTTTTAAAGAGTTAAAGAGAAAGTTTAAAGGTGAGCAGAACATCATTGTTATACACGGTTCAGCGGAAAATATAAAGAAGTATATGAAAGAGTTAAATATAGACTACATCGATTATGTCTTATCAGGATTGCCTTTTACTTCTTTACCAGAAGAGGTTTCAAAGCGTATTTTAAATAATGTAATGGAAGCCATACATGAGAACGGTGAATTTATTACATTTCAATATTCACTTGTGAAAAAGGGATTTATACAGCACTTCTTTCCTGAAATTACATTGAAAAAAGTGTGGTTAAATGTTCCGCCGGCTTACGTCTTTAGCTGCAAAAAAGAATTACGGAGGGCGTATGCATAATGGAATTACATGAATTATTATCATACATTGAGCAGTACGGTTATTGGGCATTATTTTTCTGTTTATGGCTCGGGATTGTCGGTATGCCAATTCCCGATGAAATGATTGTAATGAGTGGCGGTTTCGTATCATCATTAGGCATATTAAATGTAATTCCCGCTTTTGTCTTAACATATTTAGGCGTTGTATCAGGGCTTTCTTTAGGTTATATATTAGGAAAAGTATTTGGTACGAAAGTACTTGATAAGCTAATGAAAAAGAAAAAAGCAAAATATCTTTTAAAATCGCAACAGATGGTTGGAAAATACGGTCATTATGCGTTAGTTACAAGTTATTTCATACCTGTTGTAAGACATATTGTGCCGTATTTAGTTGGAATGAATAACATGTCATTTAAGACGTATGCTTTATATTCCTATACGACAGGGTTCGTTTGGACACTTGTTTATTTTGTGCTCGGTTCTTTATTTGGACAACATATTGAAAGTATTGTAGCAGTTGCGATAAAGTATGGCGCGTATTTTGGCGGGATCGTTTTTGTTGTTGTGAGTGGTGCTTATTTGTATAAGCAAAGAAGAAATACAGTGATGAGTAAGTAAATAGAATAGAGGTTTATACTTAGGGAGAGTTATTTTGTAGAATAACTCTCCCCTTTAATGTAATAGCTTCTTATTGCTTACATTAGGCATTGTCTGAAATACAATTATATAAATTGTTAATATGATTGTATTGATCAGATTGGCTAATATAGTCATAAAATCACTTGATGGAGTGATAAGAACAAAGATTGAAAGTGCGGCAGAAGCAAGTGGAATGAACTTTTGTAGCGTAGTTAACTTTCCACCTTTATGAAGCTTCGAAGATTGAAAGAAGCAAAGTAAGAAAATAAAGGATGTAAATAATAATCCTAAATATCCCCATCCATCTTCAATATACCAAGGTAAAAAGCTTATTCTCGATGTGTAAATAAATAAATTGAATACTAAGGTGCTAATGATTAGCGTATTTAAAATCGTGATATTTGTCTGTTTTTTCATTTGAATTATACTCCGAAATTTATTTTATCCCGTATTAAAGGGCAGTAAAACCCCACTGATTAAAGTTTTACTTTATTGAGATGCTTTTGCCATTTCCATAAATCGCTTTTCAATTTCATCCAATTCGAATGAGTGGCATATTCTGTGGTCTTCTGTATCTAAAATTCTATAATGTTGTGATAAAATATTTTGTTGGATTTGGTAACCGTTTAATTCTTTTATTTGTCGCCACCATACTTTTCCTCCTAAAGTCTTCGGGAAGTTCGTATTGTAGTGTGTAAAAGCGATCGTTTTTATAATTTCATTCACATCATCCCCGAATGTCATTTGGACTGTATCGCTCTGTTCGAAGAGTGTTACGACACAAACTGCGCCTGCCCATGTTAGTGTGCGTCTTCCTTTTTCAATTTCCACTAATGTTTTCTTCGATAAACCAATAATTTCTGACATTTTATCTTGTGATAAATCGCTCTCAACACGAATGAGTTTTAATTTTGAATTGACTAATCCAATGAATTCTTGCTTGTCCATCATACATCTCCCTCTCTTGTATAGTGTAAAATTACACTATAGGTGTAAAGATGTCAACAATGGTGTAAAGGGTCACTTTTTATTTTTTTGATCTTGCTAATTAATAGTTCCCTTTTAGTTTAAGAAAATGTTAAGAAATCGTACAAGTTTTTATTAAGAAATACACTCTATACTTAGAGACGTCCTATAGAAAAACATAATGAAAGGTGGAATATAGATGAAAAGATTTATCCTTGCATCATTACTTGTCATCATGGCCGGAGCGGTATATTTATTAAATGGGAGCGCTAAGCTAGATCAAATGAATCCCTTTCTTGATATAGAGGATCATTATGCAATTATTGATACAGATGGAAAAGAGTTAGGCGGAAATAAAAGTCGTGAATATACGGTGAAAGCTTACGATCAGGATGGGAAGGAAAAAGAAGTTACAATTGATGGAGTAGATGAATTACAAAAAGGTTCGTACTGGCATGTGCTTACGAGAGGTAAGTTCTTACATGATAAAGTGCAAGTAACGACAGATAAAATTCCTGATGGGGCGAAGGCTAAGTTAGGACTGTAAGTATAAAACCGATTCTTGATGAGAGAATCGGTTTTGTTATTTTATGGTAAAATATAGAGGGGAGGAGTGAGAGTTGTGCTACTCATTGTTAGTCTTATTTTAATTGGATTTATGTGTAGTATGAGAATAGTATCCTTACATATGATAGAACGAGAAAAGATAGAAGAGCGATATGTATATTGTCCAAAATGTGATGCGAAAATTAGAAGAGGCAATTCCGCTCCTTTTTGCTCGAAATGCAATGTAACATTTTAACTATAAAAAATCCAAAATCACTTTGTATGGTTTTGGATTTTTTATGTTGAAAAATCACAGTGCGATTTCAGAAAAATGAAAGAGAAAATGATGTTCTCTTTCGTTTTTTTAGTTAAAATGAGGTGTACATAACAAGGATATTTTAAATGGAGTGTTATATTTGGGAATTCTTATCATAGTAGGGTGCCTATTAATAGGCATCATTTTTATTGGTTTAAGTATGTATAGGTTTGTAAAAGAAATAAAAGAAAAAAATTCAAAAAAAGATAAATGGACAGTAGTGGCACAAAACATTCTAGAGCTATTTTGTGATCCGCTGCACGGAGCACCGTTCTACTTTTTAATTGGTGCGCTCTTTTTTGTAGTGGGGCTTTTATTTCTCTATATGGGAATGGGATGGATTGAAATTGATTAGTTGGCGCTAGAGAATCAATTATATAGTCGTAGTATTAAGAAGGAGAGAGTAAATGCCGATTATAAGAGATATCCGATTAAGTTTTCTAAAGAGAAAAGAGAATATAAGCAGTCTAGAGATATTACAATCAACATCCTCGAGTAACTATGAGGAAGAGATATCTTTTTTTAAAGAAACGAGCTGTATTACTTCTTTATACGATCGACATATGTCAAAGTTAAGAACAGACTATGAAAAAGTTATCTTGATTTACTGTGTGGATGATATTTCATTATTAAATCAGTGGGAGAAGAAATATCGAATTTTTCCTGAATATATGAATGTGTTTGTAGAGTATGGGAGTGTAAAGGATTTTCCATATTTATCAGATAGAGAGAAAAAAGAATTAGCCCTTCAAATCGTTCATACTGAAATGAAGAGTTTAGCTGTGGAATGTGATTGGGATATAGAGATGTTAGAAAAAGCATACAATAAGGTACTGGATTTGGATTATAAAAATGAACTTGTATATATAAAGAAGAGTAGTCCAAATAAAAAATATGTATGTAGTATAATTTGGCAGCATGAAGTGGCTTATGCTGATATGTACTTAGAAATAAGAGAGTATAGGACGAGACGGTTAATCAAAAAGGAAAAACTTATTAGAGAAGAAGATATGTATAAAATGTTTAATCATGTTAGTGACGTGGCTTGGAAATTAAACCATAAAGTAATGTTGATGAACGACAAAGGGAAAACTATGTGGATGTTAACTTTTTTAGAGAAAAACGATCCAGATAATTTAGTTTGGAAGATGGAAAGAATAGGTTAGAAATAGATAAGAAGTGGAGTGCATATGATGGAGACACAAATCGTTATTGGAGTACCTGGTTTATGGAAAGATAGAATGGAATTAATACAAGAAGTTGTGAGTAAGAGTAACTATATGTTAGCAGGCAATATTATGCACCATCAGGAGAAAGAGATTGGCTTTGAAATTGATGTATATGAACAAGATCCATCTTTAGGAGAAGCTTTCTTCTATGCAAGTGGTGAGCGTTTTGATGAAGAATTGCGTCGGGAGTTGGAGAAGCATACTTATACAGTGTATGTTATTGCGAAAGTTGATGATACAGAGAGATTACAAGAAGTGATTGATGTAGGAATGGAACTATTAAATGCAGGTGGACTTGCTTTAAAAGTTGAAACAGCAGGCGTAGCTTATTCAAAAGATGAATGGAAAGAGCTTGCAGAGAATAAGGAAATATTCCCTATGTATTCGCATCTTGTAACTTTAGTGGGTGATGAAGAAGACGGCTATTATTCATGCGGGATGCGAGCGTTTAATCTACCGGATGTTGTTTTAGATGGAGGAATAGATCCAGAAGTAGCTGTAGATTTATTAAATGATTTTAACCTACATAATATATTGGAAAAACCTAATTTGAAAGATGGAGATACAATTAGTTTCACAGAAGATTCTCCAATGTACCGTCTATCTCATTATATAGATGAGCGTTATGAACAAGAGGATCCATTTTATAATCCGTGCGGGTTATGGCAGTTAGAGAGTGCTTCGGCAAAGAAATCTATATTTCAGAAGTTTGGGAGTGTGCTAAAAGGATGGAAAAATACATAAAAGAGCAAAAGAGTATATGTGAGAAATATAAAGCTGAGTATGTAGCATCACCGAATGACTCGAAATTAGGAATAGCACAAAATGTGAAAAGTGGTATTGTTCCAATTAATGGGTTACGAATGCCTGTAGAAAACGGAACGACAGGTTGGTACATTTGGGCGGGTGAAGAAATGGAGACAGAAGAAGATTTCTTTCTTCCTTTACACGTTCAACATATTGATGAATGGGCACCTGAAATAAAGAAATATTTAGGGTTACCACCTGGTTGGAGATTTTTAATTGCTGGAGATTACGAGGATGTGTGGTATGATCCGAATTTGCTTGATGAAGATTTAGAAGAGGATTCAGATGAATGGGAAGAAAATATGCTACAAGAGTATGGATGGTACATGCATAGCATATTAGCGGAAGATAATGATGGGATTCATGCCAATTATCATACTCATGGTCTAAGAGATAATTTTAATCATCAAGATTTACAAATAATATTAAATATGGATCCTGAAGTCGCGCATGGTGTTTTTTGTTCTATAATAGAAGAAATACGTAGTGGGAAAAAGTTTGAACAAGGGATTGAGTATACGAATATTATTGAAGGATATCCCATTATTATGAAGTCTTTCGTAGAGATGGATCGAGAAGTTTTGAGGGTTTTATTACCTGATGAAAGAGGGATTCTTCCTACTATGCTAGAGTGTGATGAATGTTATAAGACTCAATTGGATGATATTGAGGAAAGTTGATAAAAAGGGGCTTGAAACCATTCAAGCTCTTTTTTATTACTATTTATGTCCTAAAATATGCTCAACCTCATGCACACTTAATTTACTTGCTTTAGCAATCGTTTCAAGTGGTATACCAAGATCATACATACTTTTAATCATTTGAACTTTTCCCTGTTGAACCCCTTCTTTTCGACCTTGTTCAATGCCTTTTTCAAGCCCTTTTTTTATTCCTTGTTCCATTCCTCTTTTTATTCCTTCTGTCTCAGCGTGGGCGAATTTTGCTGCTTCATCCATTAAAACTTTCTCCCTTGTATCAGGTTGCTTCTTTCCTTCATTGTATCTAAAAAGAACTAAGGCATGCAAATAGACCATTCTGTTATTTTATGAGAAGTATTATTAGAAAATGAAAGGTAATTATGTCTATGTTATACTCTAGTGAAATTGAAAAATTTATATAGAGGTGAAGATGATATATATGCAAAAAGATATTTTGAAGCTATTAGATAGAAAGCAAAGTAACTATGAATTTCCTGCCTTTGATAATGAATATATGGATATTTCGCAAGTGAAATTCTCTCTTTTCTTTAAAGGTACTAAGGATTGGTTAATGGTGTTTCAAATTGTCGGTGTAGGTTCATTAGGTGTATTTAATGATATTCAAGTATATGGCGATAGAATGAATCATTCAATTGGTGATGACGGTATTTTGCAAGTAAATGATGGAGATTATGAATTATTTGATAATAAAGGTGAATTTATACCGGATATTCATAACGGTAGTTTAAAAATTCGCGATCATCATTTTGAATATCAATTTACAGAAGAAGATTATGCGAATAATGGAATAGAAGTGAAAACGAAAGAGTCTTATCCAACATATTTCATGCGTATGCTTGCTACTAATGACGAAGCTAGAACATTATTATGGTGGAGTAAAGAAGAGGTTTTAGAAGAGTTCGGTTTAAAAGGTGATTGGGAAGTAGCTTATGAAACGGAAGAGTGGCAACATGTTGAAGAAGAGAAAGTAAGTGAAAATGAATTCTTCCAATCAGTAGCTGCAGCGATAGAGAAGCAAGATCCAAGTGTTATTGTAAATAAGAATGCTAATACGCACTGGAAAAATTGGGTGGAGTTTGATTACGAAAACTCATATTAAAAATGAAAGAGTAGATCAAAGCGCATTTTTACTAAAAAGGACTATCCGAAATGTTAAAAATCGGATAGTCTTTTTTCATTACACAACCGCAGGATTATAAATCATCGTAAAGTGCCCTTGTAACAACTCAATATGACACGGTGTATGTAGAGAGCTTTCACCATCTGTATCTACTTCTTTTTCTTCTTCTGTTTCAATATGAATGGATTTAGCTTTGACGTGGAAGATGTCATTTTCATTTGAGTCTTCAAATAGTTTCTTTCCGATATAATCTTTAAAGGCTTGAATGCCTGTTGATTTGACTACGAAAATATCAAGTGTTCCGTCATCACATTTCACGTTCGGAATAAAGGATGGGATACCCCCGAGATATTCACCGTTTCCAACCATAACAAGGACAGCTTCGTCTTCATATACTTGTCCGTCGTAAGTAATTTTTACTGGGAATGTTTCAGCGTTTTTGACAGTTCGAATGGTACTTAAGTAGTAACCGATTTTACCAAGCTTTGCTTTCTCTTCTGCATCAATATTGTTTGATACTTCAGATACGAGTCCAATGCCCCAGAAGTTTAAAAAGTGTTGTCCGTTTGCTTTTGCGACATCAATTGATTTTACATGTCCTTTTGTAATGAGTTTCGCTGCTTCTGCAATATTTTGCGGAACACCAAGTGTGCGAGAGAAGTCGTTGCAAGTTCCGCCTGGAATGATTGCAAGTGTAGGTCTAGTTTCAAGAGGGGCTAAGCCATTTGTGCATTCAAATACAGTCCCGTCACCACCGAAGACGATAATTAAATCTACTTTACTAGCAAACTTCTGACAATATTTTGTTGCATCACCTTGCTTTTTCGTATGAAGGATATGTAGGTCAGGAAAAGCTGCGGCAAGAGGTGGTACGATTTTCGTTAAATTTGTATGTAAGTCGCCTTGACCGGCTTTCGGATTTACGATGAGGAGTACTTTTTCAAATTTTGTCTTTGTCATTTTTATTCTCTCCCTTTGTCTTTTACGAATTGTGATAGAAAATAAACTTCCATCAATAATTGATGGAAGTTTATTTTATTATATTTATTCCGTTACAACTGAAGCGATAAATGGTAAGTTACGATATTTTTCTGCACAGTCGATACCGTAGCCAACGATAAATTCGTCTGGAATTTGGAAGCCAACATATTCAGCTTTTAAGTCCACTTTACGGCGCTGAGGTTTATCAAGTAACGTACAGAATTTCAATGCTTTTGGTTTATGCATAAAGAAGTGATCTTTTAAGAAGTGAAGTGTTAAACCAGAATCGATAATGTCTTCTACGACAATTACGTTTTTTCCAGTAATGTTTACATCGATATCTTTTAATAGTTTTACTTTTCCAGTTGTTTCTGTTTGATTTCCGTAGCTAGATGCAGAGATAAAGTCGATAGTTACTTCGTTTTTAATATGACGAATTAAATCAGCAGCGAATACGAAAGATCCTTTTAATACAGCGATTACAACGATTTCTTCTCCTTCAAAATCACGTTCGATTTGAAGCGCTAGTTCTTTTACTTTTTCTTGTAATTGTTCTTCAGAAATTAAAGTGTCTTTTATTTCAATTTTCATTTGAATCCTCCTACAGTGTAAAACTTGTGAACATTTCGACTGTAAAGGATAGAAAGAAAAAAGTCAAAGAAGATATAAGGTTTTTACAGAAATCCCCACAAAATAATCAGATGATATGATATACTGATTACATTAAGAAAACGCTTCCATAAAGGGTGATTATGATGAAAAAGAAAGAGTATACAAGTGCAACATTTATAAAAGCATTACTTTTAACAATTGTTCTTGGTAGTTTGGCTTACATAATTGATGTACCAGCGATTCGGATTTCACTAATTGGAATGACTTTAGTATTAGGCGCAATTTCCCACGGTATGATGTCACAGCTACAAGAAGCTGGAGTCGATCATATGAAAGATCATATAGATGAGAAATGAGAAACCTTCACGTATAGAGAGTGAAGGTTTTTTGTTTCTTACAAAAATGTAAGGTAGTTGTAAGACAAATCGATAGTTGCATAGTAGTGTTTTGGATAAACTATAAGTGTAAGGTAAAAGGCAAGCATATTTTAGGTAAATTAAGTTTTAGGCACTCTATATGTGAAAAAGGAGTAGGAGGGCATGGAGAAACGTTGGACGACCTTTTCTTTTTTAGCAACTAGCAACACCGTAATGCTAGCTGGCGAAATGGATTTTTTGCACTTGTTTGATCGAGAAGACGATCATTCTTCTTCTAAACTTACAATGAAATGGAATAAATGGAGCGAAAGTTGTAGGTTGGAAGAAGAGACCCCTAACGAAGAGCAAAAGATTATTTTGACCAATCCTATTAAAGCGTGGGTTGTTCAACGTCGTAAGTGTAACGTCAAAAATCACTTAAAGAAAACTGAGCCGAGACAATTAGTTATCACTCCGGCCCTTGCTACTTCTAAGTCACGCGAAAGTAACAAATAAATATCGAGACACATCAAAAAAAGCATTGTATTATACGATGCTTTTTTTTATTTTTACGAAAAGTCCCTTAGCGTAGAAAAGATTTGCTATGATTATGGAGGAATCTTACATTTTGTGTATGGTAGGAAATGGGATTTTAGTAAAATTAGAAAAGGTGTGTATGATGAAAAAATATAGTGTAATTGCAGTAGCTAGTTTATTGACAACAAATCTATTAGCGTTTCCTTCTAGTTCGCTAGCGGAAATTGAAAATAATATAGAAGCTTTACAGAGTATACATAGTGATAGACAGAGTGAATTGCAAAAACAATTTGATGCTATAAAAGAGAAACAAATGGAATTAGAAAAAAGAAAAGATATTTTGAAACAGCAGGAAGAGTTATTTGATAAAGTTGACGAATTAAAACAGAAAAAAGAAGAATTACTAAAACAAGATAGTGAAGATAAAGAAAAATTAGAAGAAGTTCAGCAAAAATTAGATGAATTAAAGAAACAACAAGAAGAACTTGAAAAGAAGAATCCGTTAGAAGTACAAGAAAAGAATAACCAAGAAGAGACAAACTTGAATGAATTAGAGGAACAAAAAAGGAAGAAAGAGCTTGAAGAGAAGAGTCGATTAGAAGAAAACGAAAAGAATAATCAAGAAGAAACAAATCCTGAATTAAAAGAGAAACAAAAGAGAGAGGAATTAAAGAAACAGCAAGAAGAATTAAGAATAACGCAGCAACAATTGGAGCAGCAACAAATAGAGTTAAAGCAGAAAGAAGAGCGAGAAAAACAAGAGCTTGAGTTAAAGCAAAAAGAAAAACAGGAACTTGAATTAAAGCAAAAAGAAGAGCAAGAAAAACAAGAGCTTGGGTTAAAGCAGAAAGAAGAGCGAGAAAAACAAGAACTTGAATTAAAGCAAAAAGAAGCACAAGAAAAACAAGAGCTTGAGTTAAAGCAAAAAGAAAAACAAGAACTTGAATTAAAGCAAAAAGAAGCACAAGAAAAACAAGAGCTTGAATTAAAGCAAAAGGAAGAACAGGAAAAAAGAGAAGTAGAATTAAAAAGGGCAGTGAGTAATTTACAAGCAGCACCACAATCATTCCCTGATGTTCCAGGGTGGGCGGAAGAGTCTGTTAATTATTTAGTGAATAAAAAAGTAATTACAGGAATGCCGGATGGAACATTTTCACCGAATAACGTATTAAGTAGGGCTGAAGCGGCTACAATTATGGCTAAAGTTTTAGGATTAGAAGTTAAAGAAGGGGACAAGCCGACCTTTATAGATTCGAAAGATAATTGGGCATCTTCCTACATTGCAGCGGTGGAAAAAGCAGGCGTTATTAAAGGTGAAGGAAACGGGAAATTTAATCCGTACGGTCAAATGACAAGAGCGTCAATGGCAACAATGCTTGTACGAGCATATCAATTAGATTCGAAAGTTAATGGAGAATTACCGACATTATTTAATGATGTGAAAAATCATTGGGGTGAGAAATCCATTAATATTTTAGTAGAATTAGGTATATCAAATGGTATTGATGGAACACAGTGGCAACCTGACAAATCGATAACACGTGCTGAGGCAGCGCGACTTGTTGCGGTAACAGATCAATCTAAAGATAGCGAAGTAAAAGTGAAAAAGGTAAATATAACGAAAAGTTTCTTTACGTATAACGAGCCATCATTATCATCAGGTATTTCAAATGCGTATGCATCACAAGAAGTAAAGGTATATGAAGAAAGAGACGGTGGATGGATAAAAATTCATACGGATCTGGGTTTTAAGTGGGTGTGCCTAACTGAGAAGAAAGTAAATATAACGAAAAACTTCGTTACATATAATGAATCGTCATTATCGTCGGGTATTTCAGGCGAGTATACTCCGCAAGGAGTGACGGTTGTAGAAGAAAGAGAAGGCGATTGGATTAAAATTCGTACTAGTTTAGGCTATAAATGGGTATGTCTAACTGAAAAGAAAGTACAGATTGATAGAGACTTTACTACTTATGATGCTCCGTCACGCTCTGCGAAAATTTTAGCGTATTATGGACCACAAACAGTAACTGTTGTAGAAGAAAGAGGAACGTGGCTTCGAATAAGTACATATGCAGGATACCAATGGTTGGACACGAAAAAGGAGACAAAGTATTTATCTAAAGTGTTTTTTGCATATGACAGTCCTAGTTTTGTATCGCGTGTATCAGGGAAATATTCTCCGCAAACAGTAGAAGTTTATGGCGAAAGAGAAGGCGGTTGGATTCAAATACAAACTAATAATGGTTTGAAATGGGTTAATGAAGGCAATGTTAATCGTAGTCAAGTGATATTGAACGTACCATCAATTTATCAATTCCCAGAATTACACAATGGCTGTGAAGTAGTCTCTTTACAAATGCTTGTGGAACATCAAATTGGTCGTTCATTAAATAAAGTAGCATTTGCTTTTGAAATGCCTTTTGATCAAACGAAATTAAAGAACTATAAAACATCATCACAAATTTGGGGAGATCCAGATGTAGGGTTTGTAGGTGATGTGACAGGAAATACGCCAGGATATTCTATTAATCCAGAACCATTAAAAAGATTGTTAGATAAATATGCAAGAGGAACTAACTTAACAGGAAATGATTTTTTATCCCTGGAAAATTATGTGAGGAATGGGAAGCCGGTTGTTACTTGGGTAACTGTAGCACTAAATAATCCTAGACCAATTACAACGTGGAAAACACCAGGCGGAAAAACAATTTATGGGCGAATGAATACTCATGCTGTCGTTTTAACAGGTGTCGATGATAATTATGTGTATTATAATGACCCATTTTATGGAACGAAAAATGTGAAAGTGAGTAAGAATTGGTTTGCAAGTATTTATAACCAAATGGGGAAGAAAGCTTTAAGTGTAGACTAAATAAAAAGGTTATCCAAGAGATTATTTTTGGATAACTTTTTTTTATAATGAAATCTTTAACAGAACTCCATTTCATCTGCATCTCATATTTACATCTCTTGTTTATTCTAGTAATACATCCGGTGCGGCGTGATGTATTACTAGAATAAAAGGAGAGGAATAAAATGAAAAAAAAACTATTACCAATTTGTGCAATGGCACTTTTAACAGTGGGATATTCTTCGATAGCGAGCGCTTCTACTGGAACATTAACAAAAGAAGAAGCGGCGCAAGTGCAGCAAGATGCAGCTAAAAAAGAAGCAGCAATTAAGGCCGGGCAAAAGAATGAAGTAGAGAAAAAGGAAGCAGCACAAGTACAAGAAAAAAGTGATATGGCTAAAAAAGAGGAAGCAATAAAAGCGCAAGTGCAGCAAGATACAGCTAAAAAAGAAGAAGCGCCACAAGTGCAAGAAAAGGAAGCTCTTGCAAAAAAAGAAGCAGCAATTAAGGCCGGGCAAAAGAATGATGTGGCAAAAAAAGAAGTAGCAAAAGAAGCTGTAAAGGGAGAAAAGTTACCAAATACAGCGTCAAATAATGTAGCAATGATGGCATTAAGCGCATGTCTTGTAGCGATAGGGACATTATTTGGTTTGAACCGTCGTAATAAGATTAAGGCATAAATAAAATATTGTCCTATAAAGAATGGGATAATTTCATATATTAAAAATGGTAGGTTACTCCTACCATTTTTTGCATGGAGGGATTCACAGTGACAGTTCTAAATCGTATTGGATTTACGTTAATGATAGTAGGTTTATTAATGGGAGCCTATTACGCTTTTGAATGGTATAAAGGAAAAAGTTCTGCACAAGATTTAACGACAGAAGAAATTAAAAATTTTGAGCAGCAAACATCCAAGCAGCATTCTAGCGAAGTGCCAGTAAATGCACAAGTACCTTCTTCTCAAATACAGCATAAAGAAGGAGAAAAGGTAGCTATGTTAAATATACCGAAAATAAAGAAAAAATTTTCTGTATATTGGGAAGCAAATGATGCAACATTGAAAAAAGGAGTCGGTATGTTTGTTAGTGATTTAACGACAACACCATCTGGAGGGGGGCATACTGTACTGAGCGGACATAGGGATACTGTATTTACAGAATTAGGGGAGCTTAAAGAAAAAGACAATCTCATTTTAGAATATGACAATACAATGTACACATATGAAATTCAAAAGATGTGGATTACACATGCGGATGATCGCACTGTTATTGTAAAAAAAGAAGAACCGACATTAACATTGACGACTTGTTATCCATTTGATTATATAGGGGATGCGCCGGATCGATATATTATCGAGGCAAAGTTAATTACGAGTAATTCAAAATAAATTATAGAGCTTTGAATAGTAATTTCTTAAAGCGAGAGGGGGAGACATAGATTATGTCAAAAAACATTTTAATTGTTGAAGATGAAGATATTTTACGTGAAATATTAAAGGATTACTTTTTGAGTGAACAATATAAAGTACTTGAAGCGAGAGACGGAAAAGAAGCTTTAGTCTTATTTGAAGAAGAAGAAGAGGTCGATTTAGTTATACTTGATATTATGTTGCCGGAACTTGATGGATGGTCTGTTTGCCGAAGGATTCGTAAGACGTCCGGGGTTCCAATTATTATGCTGACGGCACGTGTAGATGAAGATGATACGTTACTTGGGTTTGAGCTTGGGGCAGATGATTATGTTGCGAAACCATATAGTCCGCCTATTTTATTAGCGAGAGCGAAAAGGTTGTTGGAAAGTAGAAAAGCAACAAAGAAACCTTTAGAGAATGAAGATGATACTTTATCAATTCACGGCATTCATGTCCATCTTCCGTCACGTACTGTTACTGTTGATGAGGCAGACATTAGTTTAACACATACAGAATTTGAAATATTAGTGTATTTCATGAAAAACCAAGGAATTGTACTAACAAGAGAGCAATTAATTTCAAGAATTTGGGGATATGAGTTTGCTGGGGATGATCGCACAGTAAATAGTCATATTCGTAATTTGCGAAATAAATTAGGAGAGAAAGCAAAGTACATTATAACTGTAGTGCGAACCGGTTATAAATTCGAGGGGAACATATGAGAAAAGGGATTGTACTTAAATTATTTACCCTTACAGCAGCGCTATGTATGTTGATTTTAGCGACGATATTTATTGGACAAACGATATTTTTCAAGCAATATTATGCGAATCGAAAAGTGGAAGATATTAAAGTGAATTTAAATTCTTTTGAAAAGAACTATTTAAATTATGCAGGAAGTGCAGAAGGAATTCAGAAGCTGGAGCAAGATTTTTTAAGAGAAAATAATACGTGGATTACGACGTTAGATCAGAATGGGAATTTAAAACATGCGGATGATTTTTATTTTGAGATTACTTTAGAGCGACGGGAAGAGAAGGAATTGGGACAAAAAACAATCATCATTCCTTTGTACTATCTCATGAATATAGATGAAATTGAAAGTGGGACACTACCTAGTTTTGTAGGAGAACCAGTTTATTTTTATGGACTGAAAAGAGACGACAGTTTCGTCACACATTATTTACAGTTAGCACAGATGAATTTAAGTTGGTCTAATAAACCGTTAAGTAAGAATTTAGCTGAAAAAGAACTGAAGCTGAGTGAGGAAAAGCCAAAAGTTACTCAAGATTCTATCAATGGGGAAAGAAAAAATGTTGTTGGAATTTTGAGTGATGAGGACAAGAAGAGGGCTGCTCAACAGTCGGATTTTAGTATATATGGGACTATTACGAAAGTTCAGTTTCCAGATGTAAAAGGATCTATAAATCCAATTTATAAAAATAGTTTATTCCTAGATAACATAAAAGAATTTCAAACTGATTTATTACAAAAAGAGAGTAATCAAATACAATACTCAACACAAATAATGGACTATGAAAAAAATGATATAAAATATAAATTATTAATTAAACCAATAAAAGAAAAAGACGGATCGGTAACATATATATACGCGATGGCTTCTTTACAGCCTGTAGATGAGGCTGTACAAATGGTACAAGATTATTACATCTATATCATTGCATTTGTAGTCGTTCTTATATTTCTAGCTTCTTTCTATTACTCAAAACAAATTGCAAAACCGTTACTAAAAATAAATGATACAACGAAGAAAATAGCACATTTAGATTTTACAGAAAAAATTCCGATTACTTCAAAAGATGAAATTGGTGATTTATCGCAAAATATTAATACACTATCTAATAAACTACATTCACATATTGGACAGCTAGAACAAGATATTGAAAAAGAAAGAAAGTTAGAAAACACAAGGAAAGAATTTATTGCAGGCGTATCGCATGAACTAAAAACGCCGCTGAGTATTATGAAAAGCTGTATTTCCATTTTAAAAGATGGGGTAGCTGAACATAAGAAAGACTACTATTTTCAGGCGATGGAAAAAGAAGTAGACAAGATGGATATACTAATTTTGGATATGCTTGAATTAGCTAAATTTGAGTCTGGCACATATAACATGAAGGTGGATTCTTTCTATATAGATGGAGTGATTGAAGAAATATGTGAACAGCTTTCATCGGAGATAGAGAAAAAAGAACTGAGTGTGCATAAACATATATGTTCAGCGGAAGTGATTGGGAATCAAAATAGAATTGAACAAGTAATTGTGAATTTTATTACGAATGCAATACGTTATACACCAGCAAAAGAAGATATTATTATTTCCACAATAGACGAGACGAATCATATAAAAGTGTGTATTGAAAATAAAGGTGCTCACATTGAAGAAGAACAATTAGATAAAATTTGGGATCGTTTTTATCGCGTGGATGCGGCACGAAAACGTTCACAAGGTGGAACAGGGCTTGGTCTTGCGATTTCAAAAAACATTTTAGAACTGCACAATGCTGAATATGGGGTGAAGAATACCGAAGATGGTGTGTTATTTTACTTCTATTTACCGAAAAAAGCGTAGACAATACATGTTACGCTTTTTTAAATTAACTTCATATTATCTTTACCTAATCTTTATTTTGGAGCAGTATACTTTGGATAGAAAATGAGGTTATGTAAGGAGTAGATTAGCCGTGAATAGCAATTTACTAGGTGTGATGGTATTTATTTTCTTTTGTGCATTTATCGTATTTATTATTGATATTACTCATTGAGAATTTTGATAAAAAAAGAGCGCTAATTAAGCGCTCTTCTTTTCTGTATTCATTTGATAAGCACCGATGCTTTTGAATAAGCGTGGTGAAGTTGTAAATAAAAGAATTAGTAATACAGTACATAGTATGAAAGAACCGATCATTGTACTGCCGTTTACAATTAATGAATATAAGACAGCCGATTGTCCTTTAGGTGCATATTGACCAAAGAAAATAATGCCAGCAATAAAGTGACAGAAATAACGTGCAAAGCTGCCGACAAATGTGGCAAGTATAATGTAAACGAGTGCTTTTTTGCCTTTGTTCTGTTTTGGTTTATCTTTACGACTGCCAAAATTGGAATGCTCTGCATTACTGTTGTCTGAGGCAAGTGCTTTTTGAATTGGACGATAGAATAAACCAGCAAAGCCGATAAAGGCAAAGGCAATGAAGTACTCAATGAATGCTTGTACTGGTGTTAGAATGTAGGCATCACCTACGACAATTTGTAATAATCCCCAAATTAAGCCTCCTAAGGAAGCCATTTTGAAGCCCCAGCGGTATGCGATAATAAAAATAGGAATCATAGCAAATGAGATGGAACCGCCTGTTGGAAGTTTAAGTGATAATGGTAAAATGTCGATAATCAAGGCGAAGGCTGCAAGAATTGCAGATTCGATCATCGCTTGTAAATTGGTGTTACGCATGTTGTCTCCCCCTAAATCCAAGTTGCACAAAAAAGAATAGATATCATAGGAGGACACGAAATACGTAAATAAAAAAGAGGTATGTATTTCGGACGTTTACACAATCCCTGCGTTAGCATTAACTAACAGGTTCAAAGGGTCGGAACGAAATGTTCCCTCTCAGCGGTAAGGCTCCCCCTGTGATAACGAGATTCTTTATTTGTTATTGTTTATTGTAAGCGAAATGGATGAGAATGGCAAATGCACTTTGTATGACAATTATTGAAATATAATTGTATTGAAATGTTAATAAATATGAAGCAAAAAGATATAGTCCAAGTGAAATAGAGTATGATATAATTTGTTTGAAAATAATTATCATTCTCTTCTGAGGGGGAAGGTTATGAGCTTAGTAGATATTAAAATTGGTGAGAAAGTGTTAGTAAAAAGTATTCAGTCGTTAGATCAGTTATTAAAGCGTAGACTAGCTGCTTTCGGTCTTGCGGAAGGAAGCGAGCTTCGCATAAAACAGAAAGCGATGTTTAAAGGTCCTTGTACATTGGAGTGTCGCGGACAGTTAATTAGTATTCGTCATTGTGACGCGAAAATGATAAAGGTGGAATTAGCGTGAATAAAGTTGCTTTGCTAGGGAATCCGAATACAGGGAAAACATCATTATTTAATGCACTCACTGGTTCTTATGAATATGTAGGAAATTGGAGCGGTGTAACAGTAGAAAAGAAGGTTGGTAAATTAAAAGATAAGCAAGGAACACTGATTGATTTACCAGGCGTTTATGATTTAAATCCAGTTTCACGTGATGAAGGTGTCGTTACAAACTTTCTACTAACAGACGAATTTCATCATATGTTAAATATAGTGGATTCTTCGCAATTTGAGCGAAATATGCATTTAACATTACAATTACTTGAATTTGGTAAGCCAGTTTCAATTGGTTTAAATATGATTGATGTGGCAAAGCAAAGAGGAATTGTTATTAATGTAAAACGATTATCAGAAATATTAGGTGTAACAGTCGTTCCTGTCGTTGCAAGAAGCGGAAAAGGCTGTGAAGAATTACTTGCTACTCTTCATGAAGAGAAACAAAAAGAGAAAAAGCCATTCGTTATTTCATATGGTGTACAAATGGATGAAGGAATCGGAGAGGTAATTGCTCTTTTAGAGACAGCGAATTATGAGCATCCAAGATGGTTAGCCCTACAATTTTTAAGCAATAACGAAGTAGTAGAAAAAGAAATGAAAGCATTACCAATTTATAAGGAACTTGTAGCCATTCGATCTCGTTTAGAAGGAAAACTTGATTGTACGTTAGAAGAGCACATTTACAAAACTCGTGAAGCGTATATTGAAAAGTTAAAAACAAATGTCATTCAGCATGAGAAAGAAGGAAAAATTCCTTTTTCGGAAAAAATCGATAAGTTAATTACACATAAAATTTTAGGACTTCCAATCTTTTTAGCAGTTATGTTTTTTATTTTTCAGGTTACGTTTACGTGGATTGGTACGCCTTTATCTGATATGCTTGATGGATTTTTTGGCGGACAACTTACTGATTGGGTTACAGCTGGGCTCACAAGTGTTGGGGCTTCTGACTTTATTCAAGCACTCGTTACAGAAGGTATTATTGCTGGCGTTGGTGCTGTATTAGTATTCGTTCCACAAATCTTTGCACTATTCTTTTTCATTTCATTATTAGAAGACTCAGGATATATGGCGCGAATTGCAGTTGTTATGGATAGAATTATGGAGTTTTTCGGTTTAAACGGAAAAGCGTTCATTCCGATGATTATTGGTTTTGGGTGTAACGTTCCAGGTATTATGGCTGCGAGAACGATTGAACAAGAAAAAGAAAGATTACTTACAGTTCTTGTAACACCATTTATGTCTTGTTCAGCACGTTTACCTGTATATGCATTATTTGCGGGAGTTTTCTTCCCTAATAGTCAGGCAACTGTTGTGTTCTCTTTATACATTGCAGGTATTGTTCTTGCGTTACTCGTTACAAAAATTATGTCTCTTACTATTTTAAAAGCGGAAAAATCTATTTTCGTAATTGAATTACCTCCTTACCGCGTGCCACAAGCGAAAACGCTATGGTTGAGCACGTGGGAAAAAGGTAAAGGATTTGTTCGTAAAGCAGGTACATTCATCTTCGGTGGTTCGGTTGTTATTTGGTTATTAAACTATGCAGGTCCATCAGGATTTGGTGTTGATATGGGAGACAGTTTCTTAGCGATGATTGGTGGATTTATCGCTCCACTATTCGCACCGCTCGGCTTTGGAACTTGGCAAGCTGGGGCATCCCTTTTGACAGGATTTTTGGCAAAAGAAGTTGTCGTTTCAACAATGGCGATTATTTATGCGGTTAAAGAAGATGTGCTAGGAAATGTAATGGGAGCACATTATACTGCTTTATCAGCGTATGCATTTATGTTCTTTGTTTTATTATATGTTCCATGCTTAGCGACAGTAGCCGTTATTAAACGTGAAACAGGATCAGCGAAGTGGACGATTTTCTCTGTCGTTTATCCACTCGTTGTTGCTTATGTATTAACGCTCATTATATACCAAGTTGGATCCTTACTCGGATTCTAGAAGGAGATGTATTGTGATGATGGTCAATATTATAATTGGAGCTATCATTTTTGGTTATGCAGCATATACGTTAGTTAATTTTGTAAAGAGAAGTAAAAAAGGAAAATGTGCAGCATGTTCTTTAAATAAATCATGTCAGTCGCAAACTTGTAGTCCGGATATGGAGCAAATTGCTCATAAATAGAAAAAAGCTTTGCGAATTTCGCAAAGCTTTTTTGTTTACTTTTTAATTTTTACAAGTTGTGAAGCTTCTACTCCGTTGTAACCTGGGAACTCTTTACTAGGATCCTTATCGAATTTTAATACACCTACAGATTTTTCATCACCTTTTACACTTCCGTAAGTTGCATCGTCAACAATTGCGAACATGTCTGCATACGCACGACCACTGCCGATAATTATGTTTCCTTCATATTTTAATTTTGCACCATCAAGCGTAGCATTTTCTACTTTATCTTTTGCAAATAATACACCTTGCTCTGCGGTTACAGCCGGTAATTTATCAAGTGGTTTCGTGTCGTCTTTTGCATCCACTTTGTTAAGTAACTCTTTTTTTACCAGTTCTTCACCAGTTTTCTTATCCATTACAAGAACTTTTTTACCCTCTAATGTTGTCATTTTCATTTTATAGAAGTCTTTTTCTTTCAATTCTTTTTATTTTTATCTGTAATTTTCCCTACTTGCTCTTCTGATCCGTACAGTACAAACCCGTTCGCTTTCTCTCCTAATAAAGAACAACCTGATAATGCTCCGAATGAAATTGCTGCTGCTAACCCGATTCCTACTAATTTTTTCATGATGATTTCTCCTTTTTGTATGTTTTATAGTAAATACACTTTTTGTATTAGTCCTGAAATTATGAGAAACATTTTTGTTATTTCGTTGCTTCTGGTATTAGTGTATAAGAAATGTTGATCCGTAACTATCGAGTTAGCTTACAGTAACATTACAATTATGTAATTGAGTGAAAGTACGTAAAAATAAGTTAATGTTTTGGGAAAGAAATAATAAGAATATAGTAGGAATACAATATTGTATCTAGAATGTCATATTATATTGGCTGTATTTTGGAAATAACATGTAAGGACATCTTAGTTTTGTTATAATAAACACATAGGCTGTAAAAATGAATATTCTTACTGTAAAGGGAGATTTTTAATTTTTCTAAGTAGTGAATTTGAAATATGAGGTATATCATAGGAGGAATTTGGATGTCTGTATTTAAACGATTAAGAGATTTAACAATGTCGAATGTGTATTCATTAATTGAAAAGGCAGAAGATCCAGTTAAGATGACGGATCAATATTTACGCGATATGCAAGCGGATGTACAAGAGGCTGAGAAAAGTGTAGCTGCTCAAATCGCGCTTGAGAAAAAGTTCAAATTATTATTTGAAGAGCAAGAAGCACTTGTGAAAAAACGTGAAGAGCAAGCTCATATGGCTGTTCAAGCAAGTAATCTTGATCTTGCACGTCGTGCTCTTGAAGAAAAACAAAATGCAGAGCAAAAGATGAATGAATATAAAGCGAGCTATGAGCAAAATAAAGCTGCTGCTGATAATCTTCGTGCGAAGCTAGAAGAAATGCGTAAACAATTAACAGAGCTGAAAAACAAACGTGAAACACTTGTAGCACGTGTAAATGCAGCGAAAGCACAAAAGAATATTAATCAGGCGATGTCTGGATTTGACTCAAATACAGCAAAAGCTGGTTTAAGCCGTATGGAAGAGAAAGCTCTTCAATTAGAGGCTGAAGCAGAAGCAAGCGGTGAAATTTACAAGAAAGAAAAGTCATTAGACGATGAATTCGCAAGCTTAAACAAAAATTCTGCTGTTGACGATGAATTAGCTCGTATTATGAAGCAGTATGAGAAATAATATAGAATAGACAAAGAAGCCGACATGTCTGAAGAGAATTCATGTCGGTTTTCTATTACCTTTTAGAGGAGGTTTTGCAATGACGTGGACGAATGTTTTAGCTATGCTTGTATGGACTGGAGCAAGTGCGGTACTTTTATTTGCAATTATGTGGGTTGATTCGATTTTTACAAAATACAATGATTTAAAAGAAATAAAAAACGGGAATACAGCTGTAACAACTCGTTTCGTTATGAAATTATTCGCACAAGGATACATTTTGTCACAATCGATTACGAAAGCGAATGACTTATGGCAAGCGCTTCTTGCCTCAGCAGTTTCATTCGTTATTTTATTAATTGTAGAAATGTTCATTGAATTTGTGTTAAAGAAAATGTCTGGTTTAGATTTAGAAGAAGGAACGAAAGAAGGCAGCGTAGCACATGCATTGTTAGCTGGTTCATTACATATTGTTGGTGCACTTATTTTAGGTGCTTGTTTATAAAGAGAGAAGGAGGGGTAGATTGTGAGTTTATTTAAACGTATTAAAAATATAATGAAAAGTCCAGAGCCGCCGAAGCCAGAAAAGAGTCTTTTAACGTTAGCTCCTGGTGATATGATTGAAGTTTCGTTAGTAATGTACGAATTAACTGGAAAAACGAGCATGCATTCTCGCAAGGAGATCGTTTTAACTTTGCAGGACGGGAAAGATATTCGTTATTTAAAAATTGAAGACCGTGAAAATACGTATTACAAATTGTATACACCGATTGACGGTCGTTTAGATTCAATTGATGAAATCCCGACGACGATTGAAATGGATGATATAGAGTATCATATGGAAGAACAATATAATGGACGTGTTGTTGTTATGGGGAAAACGCCATTCGCTGCTTCAGAAGAACAGTACGTATGGGAATTCCAGTCTGACAACCGCAAATTATTACGTGTTGAATGGCAAAATGGTCGCACAATGATGTATGAGGGAGAAGCAATTATTCCTGCTGATGTACAAATCATAAGAGCAACATAAGGGGGGCGTAATCATGTCAAACCGATTGTTTACCATGATTAAATCGTTCGTGATCCCTATACTTGCTATCGTTACATTACTTGTTATTGCCGGTTATGCTTTATCGGGCTGTCAAAGTGGTCAAGCGAAGTCAATTCAGGACCGTTATCCGCTAGAGTCTGTCGCAAAGGATGGTAAACAAGAATCTTACGTGTATAGGGCTGCCAATCGGTCAGTTCCTGAAGTTGCAAAGGAACTTATAGCCGAAAGGAAACCGAAGCAAGCATCTAAAGAAGACGAAAATCAAATGTTCCTCGTTTATTCTGATAAAATGTATAATCTTCAAAAGGATAAAGAGAAACCATCTGATACGTTAATTGAAATAAGTAATGAAGAATTTGTCCGTCAAAATTACCAACCATCCTTCTTACAAGGATATATTATGGGGAGTATATTAAACGATATATTCGGTTCACGGAAATCATCATACGGTGATTATCGCGGATATAACGACAGACAAAATCATAAACCGGTTATCCCGGAAAGACCACCTACGAAAGAAGAAAAGAAAACCCCGCCTCCAATTACGAAGGAAGGGAAAGGATCTATCATTAAGCGAGGAGATAATGTAGATCCGAAATCATCAGTAGGTGATAAGGGAAGTATTACTGAAAAAGGAAGTAATACGACGCCTCCACCTTCTACCGGAAGCAAAGGAACAATCACAAAAAATCCAGGTGGCTCGAGCGGATCTGATGTGAAGCCGAAATCATCTATTAAAACGCCGCCAAAGAATACGTCTCCCCCGAAAACGAGGGTCGGTGGTTCAGGAAAGATTACGAAGAGAAGATAGTAGAGAGACTGAAAAGTGGAATTTGCTTTTCGGTCTTTTTTTATCATGGAAATTAATTCCTTGTAGCTGGTACAATTAAGTTATAAGGAGGAGATTGTTATGACTATGTATAAAAGATTTAGTGTAATTATATTCCTCGTATTATTCCTCGGTTTGTTTATTAGTACAACGATGAAATTTCACTTTGTAGTAGGTATTCTATGGATACTATGTACATGTACTCTATTTCTATATATTCCGCTGCGCTTTCAACAGGAAGTACCCGCCTTTCAAAAATATGTAGCATGGATTAAAAGCGGAGGAAGATGGGGGGAGTAAAATTATATCAGCGATTATTAGAATATATCGACTTACCGACAAAAACTGCCAACGGTAGTAACTTAATAATAAAAAGAGGCTGTACCAAAATTTTGGCACAGCCTCTTTTTTCATAATGATTAATGAATATCATGCTTCTTGAAATTACCGCCTTTTACTTCAGCTACGTCATAAACTGTAATAAAGGCATTAGGATCGATTTCATTAATAAGTTCTTTCATTTTACTTTCTTCTAAACGGTTAATTACACAAGAGATTTCTTTGAATTTCTCTCTTGAATAACCACCGTATACTTCGTTATACGTTGCGCTTCGGCCTAAGCGATCGCGAATTGTTTCTACCATTAATTCAGGCTCTTTAGTGATGATTTTAAATGTTTTCGAACCACTTAAACCAACCTCAACAATATGAATCACTTTAGAAGCGATAAAGTAAGCAATTGCCGAAAGGATAGCTCCTTGGAGACCAAATACTGTTGAGACAAAAATAAAGACAAACATATTTAAGAATAAAATAAGGTCACTTGTTCCAAATGGTAACTTTCGAGAAAGTAATACGGCTAGCATATCGATTCCATCTAATGCTCCGCCGTTACGTAATGCGAGTCCCATACCGAAACCGATAATAATACCACCAACAACAGTAACTAAAAGTGTA
Source organism: Bacillus sp. CDB3 (assembly GCF_002081505.1). Taxonomy (NCBI): domain Bacteria; kingdom Bacillati; phylum Bacillota; class Bacilli; order Caryophanales; family Bacillaceae; genus Bacillus; species Bacillus sp. CDB3. The sequence continues at coordinate 90,438 of NZ_ALBR01000099.1, forward strand.
TCGCCTTCAATAATTGTTGGTACTCCGTGCATGAGAACGGTACCTACTGCTAACGAAGCAATCCCGATAATTGAGTAAAGCGCAAAGCTTTTACCAATTTGTTTATAACCTAACCAAACGAAAGGGATGTTAACGACTGCGATTAGAAGTCCTAATGGTAACCCGAATAATCTTGAACTAACGATGCTTAAACCAGTTACACCACCGTCTGATACGTTGTTTGGAATTAATACAGCTTCTAATCCGTACGCTGTGATAAATGCCCCAATAATAATCATCAATGCTCTTGCAGCAATTTTCAGCTTATTGGGCTTACTCTTGATCATTTTTTTCATATAATTTCCTCGTTTCAAACTAGTTTCTTTTTTCTTGCATGTTTGCTAATCAGTTCGACTCATGCCTAACAACCATTTTAACATTATATTTGAAAAAATTCTCCTTTACTGGGTTTATGCAGGGAATATTATCACCATATTATTATTTTAAATACACTCGTATATGATTGATGCTTATAAAAAATAGGAATGTTTCCAATTGAAATATAATAGTATGATATGTATGTTTTGGCCACTGATCTTAAGGGGGAGATTCTTTGAGATATTGTACGAAATGTGGGAATGAAACGAATGAGGGCAACAAGTTTTGTGGACAGTGTGGTGAGAGTCTTAGTTATAAAACGGTAGAGGGAAGTTTTGTGAATAGCAATTCTAATAGTAGTATAGAAGTTTTTTCTTTAGTAGGTTTCATCACTGGATTAATATCTTGGTTTATTAACTTATGGGGGCTTATTGGTAGTGTAGCTATAGTGTTTGCTATACTAGGTTTAAACAAACAAGTGACGGGTACGAGTAAAACATTTGCTATTGTTGGATTGGTTTTTGGAATAATTAATGTGTTGTATGCTGTTACGTTACTTATTTAAATTTGATCAACTGAAAGATATAAAAAAGTCCCCTTTGTATAAAGCATTCAGGGGACCTTTTATTTGCTAGCTATTAAGAAAATATAAAACTAATTACTGTTAGGAATAAAGCGAAACCTAAAATAGTTCCACATATTTTCATATGGCGCTTACGTCCCATAACGACAATTGCGACATATTCGCGAATCATTGCGTTAGGCCAGTAATAAAATGCAGTTTTTGATCCGATTCCTTGGCTATTAAGGCCAGCTTGTCTTGCATATATACCAGCGCGGAAAAGGTGGAAATTGTTCGTTGTAAAAATACTTCTATACTTACCTTCAGGCTTTAAAGAATCCATAATTTCTTTAGAGAACGACATATTTTGATATGTGTTTACAGAGCGATTTTCTTGCACTGTATGTTCAAGTGGAATTCCTTTTTCAACAGCATATTTTTGCATTGCTTCTGCTTCTGGAAGGCCTTCATCTGGACCTTGTCCACCAGAGAAAATAATTGTTGGTGGTGTATTCACAGCAGCTTGTTTCCAGTAAAAGTCGATTGCTTTATTAATACGACTTGCAAGTAACGGTGGTACTTTATCATTAATTAAGCCGCTACCCAGAACGATGATGAAATCTTGATTACGCCTTGGTCTGTTGAATTGATATAAAAAATACGCGGTTAAGAAGTTAGACAAATGTACAAAGAAATACATAGTTATAAGCGAAATCGCAGTAAAAATAAATTGAAAATGCTCTGAGAATAAGTTTGCTGGACTTAAAATAGCGAATAATATAAAGAATAAAATCCCTAAAGCAGCAATTAAAGTTAAAGAGTTTGTGAAGCGTCTTCCTTCACGTTGCATTAAAATTTTTGCATTAAGAAATAGTCCAAACATTAAAGCGACTATAGCAAAAGGTATCATTACAATTAGCGCTAACATGGGAATAATAACGATAAAATGTAAAGAGTTACTACCAGACTCATATGAGGCTATAGCGCAAAATAATAGAAATGAACAGAAAAAGGCATTAAATAAAAAGCCATTTATTATTTTTCGTGGATCTTTTAAATATGAGATAAGAAAAATAATAAACAATATAAGAGGAATAATTCCGAAATACATAAATATAGTACACCTCAATTTGTATAATGTTTTTATTGCAACCTTAATACTACATGATTTTGAAGTTTTTAATGATAAAAATAATGATTCGGAATTTTCTCGAAAAATAATATGAATAAATATGATAAATTGTATCCAAGGCGATATATTAAAAGTAAAATGGTTGAAGAGGCACTCTGCGGAGTGCTTTTTTCTTATTTACACATGCTATTTTTTTAGGCGATTCTCATAGAATAGGAGTAACGAAATGAAAGTAGGTGACAAAATGCCAGCTGTTGTTGAAGGTGTTATTATTGAGAACTGTAACGGGACAATTAACTTAGGTGATAAATATAACGTACATCCAATTGAAAAAACGAAAGCTTATAACGGATCAGGATCATCAAATACTGGATTTAATGTGAGGACATTTAGTGGTATTAGTACAGCGGATGTAAGTGATAGCGATGTGTATGATCAAGTAATTCAATCTACGTTATAATTTTTATATGTAAAATTGCATAAAGTGATGTGTCCGCTGTGTGATACAATTTAGCTGTGAGCTGTTAGTGATTCTTCTGTATCATAGTTGTTAGATTGGAAATATAACATCTTATCCCGCACTAACGGGCAGTAAGACTCCCGCTTCAAAATTCGGAGAATGCGAGGAAGTTAGGTGGGGGATTAAATGCCCGTAAATGCCCGATTGGTGAAGGCTAATAATCAGTGGGGGATGAACAAAACCCCCCACTGATTAAAGTTTCACTTTATCGAAAATCATACGTAAAAAAGACACTTCAAACGAAGTGTCTTTTTTATCTTAGTGATACCCTTTAGCAGAGTCTTTATGAATTTTATTTTTAAATATGCTGTAGCTCCAAAGTTGATATCCAATAACGATTGGTACCATGACCATTGCAACGAAGAACATAATTTTTAAGTTTAATTGACTACCAGCTGCGTTGTATAACGTTGTGCTGTATGCATCATTAATACGAGATGGTAACATTCTTGGGAACATACCTGCAAAGCCAGTTGTCATAAACATTGCGATTGTTAAGCAAACGAATGTGAACGCAAGACCGATTTTATGTTTGTACACCATAATAAGTGCTAGTACACTCATTAACATTGCAAGTGCTGGAAGAATGAATAGTACAGGATATTCCGTAAAGTTTTGGAATAGATTTGTACGATTTGCAGTTGCTACATAGAAGATAGCTAAAATGATAGCAGCTGCCATTGAAAATGGTCTTGCGATTTTATAAGCACGATCAGATACTTCACCAGTCGTTTTAATCATAACCCAAAGGGCACCAGATACGACGAATATAGCAGTGAAGAACAGACCACCTAAAATACCGTAATGGTTTAGTAAGCTAAGTAAGTTTCCTTCATAACCGTTTTTTCCGATTTCTAGTCCGTAATATAGATTAGCGAATGTAACACCGAATAAGAAGGCGATTAAGAAACTACCGATTGTAAATGCCCACTTACAAGTTTTTTGCCAAATTGGTGAATCGTCTTTATGCATAAATTCGAGTCCAGCGGCACGGGCGAATAGTGCAAGTAATACTAAAAATAGTGGTGTATATAGGTAACTAAACATATTTGCATATGTGATTGGGAAGGCAGCAAATGTTGCGCCACCCGCTGTAATTAACCACACTTCATTACCACCCCAGAACGGGCCAATAGCTTCTTGTAATTGATTTCGTTCTTGTCGGTCTTTCGCAACGAACGGGAAAATCATCCCGTTACCAAGTGCGTAGCCATCAAGAATGAAGTAAACTGTCCAAATTACGCCCCATAAACCGAACCAGATGATTGCAAGCATATCATGAGACATGAGCTGTACCTCCTTCAGTAGTAGGCTCTTCTAATGCAGCAGGTCCTTTTTTCGCGAACTTCAGCATTAAGTATACGTCTGCGATTAAAAGTAAAGTGTAGAACAAGATTAGACTAATTAACGAGAACCAAATTTGTGGAACGGATATAGGTGATACAGACTCTGCTGTACGCATCAGTTTATATACTGTCCACGGTTGGCGACCTACTTCAGCGACAATCCAGCCAGCATTAATTGCAATGTATGGAAGTAAGACAGACCACATTGTAATTTTTAAATAACGTTTTGAGTTTTCTAGTTTTCCTTTTCGGTTTAAATAGAAACCGAACCAAGTTAATGCCATAAAGAACATACCAAGTGCAACCATTAAGCGGAAGCTATAGTAAACGAGGTTAACGTTTGGACGATCTTCTTTTGGAATATCTTTTAAACCAGTAATTTCGCCATCAAATGAGTTTGTATAGAAGAAACTTCCTAGTTTTGGAATAGTAAGGAATTCAAAGTTCTTTTCATTTTTTACATCAGGAATTTGAATGATTGAGAAGCCTTGTCCTTTGCCAGTTTCCCAAACTGCTTCCATTGCAGCCCCTTTTGCTGGTTGATACTTAGCTGCTGATACACCAGATTGGTGTCCCATAAAAGGTGTAACAGTTGCGGCGAATAATCCTAACATTAAACCAAACTTAAATGACTTTTTGAAGAATTCTACTTCGTTTTTACGTAGTAAATGATATGCACTAATTGCCATAACGAAGAAAGCACCGACAATATAACAACCAATTACAGTATGGAAGAACATATTCCATGCATATGGATTTGTAACAAGAGCCCAGAAGTCATTTAATTCAGCGCGTCCGTTACGTACTACGTACCCAACAGGATTTTGCATGAATCCGTTCGCAGTAATAATCCAAAGGGCAGAAATATTTGTTCCAAGTGCAACCATCCACATACAGAAAGCACGGAACTTTGGTGAAATTTTTTCTTTACCGAATAACCATATTCCCATGAAAGTAGATTCTAAGAAGAAGGCAACGAGTGCTTCGATTGCGAGAGGTGATCCGAAAATATCTCCCATATATTTGGAGTACTCAGACCAGTTTGTGCCAAATTGGAACTCCATCGTAATCCCGGTTATAATCCCCATTACGAAGTTAATTGTAAATAATTTCCCCCAGAAATTTGCCATTTTGCGGTATGTTGGATTCAATGTGCGGGCGTATTGAGTTTCCATACATGCCACTAAAATAACAAGTCCGATTGTCAAAGGTACAAATAAAAAGTGATAAAAAATAGTAATTGCAAATTGAAAACGACTCAGTAACAGAACGTCGGACATAATAAATATTCACTCCTTTTTACATTATCTACAGTTAGTTTATAGTGAGAATAGGGGTAAAGTATGTGTGACTTGTTACAAAGCTGTGTGTATATTTTGAAAGAATTATGTCGGTTATCTGAAAATATATTGCTTTTATAATAAGACAATATCCTTTTTGAGTTTTTCATATTTTGGTACACTATCTATGTAGTGTAAATGAGAGAAAAGAGGGTTTTTAACTATGAAGTCATTAGAAGAGATTTTACAATACAATGAAAAGTTCGTTGAAGAGAAAAAATACGAAGAGTATGAAACAGGAAAATTTCCAAATAAAAAAATGGTAATTATCTCTTGTATGGATACCCGTCTTGTTGAACTATTACCGAAAGCAATGAATATGCGTAACGGTGACGTGAAAATTATTAAAGTAGCGGGCGCTGTTATTTCACATCCATTCGGAAGTATTATGCGTAGTATTTTAGTTGCTGTATACGAACTTGGTGCTGATGAAGTATGTGTAGTTGGCCATCACGATTGTGGTATGGCAAAAATTCAAGCAAGCAGTACAATTGAAAAAATGAAAGAACGCGGCGTAACAGAAGAGAAATTAGATACACTTCGTTATTCTGGAATCGATTTAGAAAGATTCCTACAAGGGTTCTCTAGTGTAGAAGAAAGTGTAGAACATAGTGTGTCAATACTTCGCAACCATCCATTACTTCCGGGAGAAGTACCTGTTCACGGTCTTGTTATAGATCCTGACACAGGAAAATTAGATTTAGTTGTGAATGGCTACGACAATTAAGAATTTACTTTGTCATCCTTTTTATCTGGGACAGGATCAAATCCGCCCGGGTGGAAAGGGTGACATTTTAATATACGCTTACATGTAAGCCAAAATCCTTTGAGTGCACCATGTTTTTGAAACGCTTCTAATCCATAATGAGAACAAGTCGGATGAAAGCGACATGTTGGTGGTGTCATTGGAGAAATGAACTTTTGATAAAAGCGTATAATACCGATAAAAATCTGTTTCATAATGGTCTCCTTTTCAGCATAGTCTTAAAGTATTATAGCACGACCGTACATAATTCTTTACTAATGTTGATTTCCGTTATATCATATTGGATATAACGGAATTAAATTAAAAGCGGGAGAGATGTTATATGCCATCAGTAGAAAGCTTTGAATTAGATCATACAATTGTAAAAGCGCCTTATGTAAGACATTGCGGAGTCCATAATGTAGGTAGTGACGGTATTGTAAATAAATTTGATATTCGTTTTTGCCAACCAAATAAACAAGCGATGAAACCAGATGTTATTCATACGTTAGAGCATTTATTAGCATTTAATTTACGTAAATATATTGATCGTTATCCGCATTTTGATATTATCGATATTTCACCAATGGGCTGCCAAACAGGGTATTACCTTGTAGTAAGCGGAACACCGACGGTCCGAGAAATCATTGATTTATTAGAACTAACATTAAAAGATGCGGTTCAAATTACAGAAATTCCAGCTGCAAATGAAACGCAGTGTGGCCAAGCGAAGCTTCATGACTTAGAAGGAGCACAACGCTTAATGAACTTCTGGTTAAGCCAAGATAAAGATGAACTTGAGAAAGTGTTTGGATAAAGTGAAACTTTAATCAATGGGTGAGAGTCGTATTGCCTACAAATAGAGGGATAAAAAGGAAAACTGCCTGTGAAAGGGCAGTTTTTTTATTTTGTTAAGAGAAGAAAATACATAAAAGGAAAGAAGAAATTGAAGTAGAAGAACAACGATTTAGTGGAGTTCGTGACGAATATAAAAATTCGAATGGAGTACGGACTTCAAATTGATATATTCCCTTTACGGTATAAAAAACATTAGAGAATGTGCTAGTAGGTCCAGGCTGTACACCGACAATTTTTGATACAGATGTATTGGCCAAAGTCAGAATAAACATTAATTTGTGTTTGTTATGTGACAAGTACCACCAGTCGTTGACAGAGGTGAAATAGTATGTTAAAAATAAGGAAAGCGTTTACAACGAAAAGGATTGTTACTGTTCGGCAGGCAAAACCTAAATTTGTGTAAGGATAACTCGAGTGTTATTCTTATGTGCAAATTTAGGTTTTTTTTATAAACTTTTGCCTGCAATATAAAAAAACAAGGACGAATGTGAATGGAAATAAAAAAAATTTTAAACAATAATGTCGCTATTACGCATAATGAGTTTAAACAAGAAATTGTCGTTATGGGAAAGGGGTTAGCTTTTCAGAAGAAAGTAGGAGAAACAATTGATGTTTCGAAAATAGAGAAAACGTTTGTGCTAGAGAAGCATGGAGTTTCTGAAAAGCTAGCAAAATTATTAGAAGATACGTCTGAACTATATTTAAATATTTCTTCAAAAATTATAAACTATGCGCAATCTAAGCTTGCATACAAATTGGATGAATATTTATATGTTGCGCTAACGGATCATTTAAGTTTCGCAGTAAGTAGACATAAGCAAGGTGTACAGCTCAAGAATGCATTGCTATGGGAGATTAAAAAGTATTATAAACAAGAGTTTCAAATAGCACTACAGGCATTAGAGATGATTGAAAATGATATAGGAATTCGGCTTGGAGAGGATGAAGCTGCTTCCATTGCTTTGCACTTAGTGAATGGTCAATTAGCTAGTGATAATATGGCTTCTGTCGTGCAAGCAACTGAAGTGGTGAATAACATTTTGAATATCGTTAAATATCATTTTCAAATAGAAATGGATGAAAACTCGCTTAATTATGAGCGCTTTTTAACACATCTTCGTTTCTTCTCGGTACGATTTACTCGTAAAGAATATGCCCCTGAGGGTGATGATCAATTCCTTTATGAGCAAATCCAGCTGAAGTATCAATCAGCTTTTCAATGTAGTCAAAAAGTGAAGCACTATTTACAAAGCGTCTATAATTGGAGTGCTTCAAATGAAGAAATTGTTTATTTAACTTTACATATTCATCGGGTGACCTGTCGCCATGCGTCGAATCGTATGATGGATGAGGGAACACAGTAGTAGGTTTGAAGAAGAAAGGTATAATCGTTATTATTTATAAACTACATATTACTTAGAGGAATGTTACCTATGTTGGGCATAACCTGAGTCGACCTGAGCATGCAGCTTACTTGCGTGTATGTTCAGTTGGACTCAGGTTTTTTATTTGCAAAAATGTGATAGAAAGTGGGGATAAATATGAAATATGAACAATTAGCAAAAGACATTATTGAAAATGTCGGCGGTAAAGAAAATATTATTAGTGTTGTTCACTGTATGACCCGTCTGCGTTTTCAATTAAGAGATGAAGTAAAAGCAAAGACAGACGTTTTGAAAACTATGGATGGAATTGTCACTGTTATGAAGGCTGGCGGACAGTATCAAGTTGTTATTGGAAATCACGTACCTGATGTCTATCAAGCAGTGATAACGATTGGTGATCTTCATATGCCAGCATCTGACGGCGCTGATAGTAAGAAAAAAGGGATATTTAATCAATTTATTGATGTAATCTCTAGTATATTTACTCCAATTCTCGGTGTGTTAGCTGCGACAGGGATGATAAAAGGTTTAAACGCCCTTTTAGTAGCACTCGGATGGTTAAGTAATACATCTGGAACGTATCAAATATTAAATGCAATCGGAGATTCTCTATTTTATTTCTTCCCAATCTTCCTTGGCTATACAGCGAGTAAGAAATTTGGTGGGAACGTTTTTATTGGTATGGCAATAGGGGCTTCGTTAGTTTATCCGGCACTTTCTGGATTAACAACAAGTAAGCCACTTTATACATTATTTGCAGGGACGATGTTTGAATCGGCTGTTCATATTACGTTTTTAGGAATTCCAGTTATTTTAATGAGCTATGCATCATCAGTTATTCCAATTATTATTGCAGCGTATGTAGGAGCGAAGGTGGAGAAGGCATTCAAAAAAATAATTCCAGATGTTGTAAAAACTTTCTTGGTACCATTTTGCACATTACTTCTTGTAATCCCATTGACGTTTATCGTTATCGGACCGATTGCAACATGGGCTGGTCAGCTTTTAGGGCAAGGAACAATTTGGATGTATGAATTAAGTCCAGTAGTAGCGGGACTTTTCATTGGTGGCTTCTGGCAAGTAATTGTTATGTTTGGTCTTCACTGGGGGCTTATTCCAGTATCAATTAATAATCTTACTCTTTTGGGATCAGATCCAGTTTTAGCACTTATGTTTGGAGCTTCATTCGCACAAATTGGTGCTGTTCTAGCAGTTTGGTTGAAAACGAAGCAACAAAAATTAAAATCACTTAGTATTCCAGCTTTCATTTCTGGTATCTTCGGCATCACTGAGCCAGCGATTTATGGAATTACACTTCCATTAAAAAAACCGTTTATTATGAGTTGTATTGGCGGAGCGATTGGTGGAGGAATTTTAGGACTCGCAGGTTCAAAAATATATATGATAGGTGGCTTTGGAATATTTGGTATACCGACTTATATTGATCCAAAAGCAGGTATTACTATGGGATTCTGGGGACTTATTATTGCGATTGTTGTTTCTTTTGTATTTGGATTTATTCTTACTTATTTATTTGGATTAAATAAAGTGGAAACAGCTGCAACAGTTGATGAAGCAGCAGCTACATCAAAAGAAATGGATCGTAAAGAAGTTGGATCTCCAAATGAAAAAAATATCATTACTAGCCCGTTTGAAGGAAAAGTAATCGAGTTGTCTAGTATTAAAGATGCAGCCTTTGCATCAGGTGCACTAGGAAAAGGAGTTGCGATTGAACCTTCTAGCGGTAAATTACTCGCACCATTTTCAGGAACCGTTTCAGCACTATTTCCAACGAATCATGCGATTGGGCTTGTAACTGATTATGGAGCTGAAGTACTGATTCATATCGGGATGGATACGGTTCAACTTGGTGGAAAACACTTTTCTTCACACGTTGCGCAAGGAGATCGTGTAGAGAAAGGCCAATTGCTTATTGAATTCGATATACAAGCGATTCAAGCGGCGGGGTATGTTGTAACAACACCGATAGTGATAACGAATATTGATAAATATGATGTAGTAGTAGCGGAAGCAAATCCAATTAAAATTGGTGAGAATTTAATCGAATTAACTAGTAAATAAAGTGAAACTATAATCAGCGGGGGCATCCCTCGCTGATTATGATTCACATCAATTGGGCTTTTACGAAATTACAATAGAGTAAAGGAGTGCTAGATATGTTAAATAGTAAATTTCCAAAAGGTTTTTTATGGGGCGGAGCAATTGCTGCTAATCAGGCTGAAGGAGCATATTTAGAAGATGGAAAAGGATTAACAACGGTTGATTTATTACCAACGGGGGAAAAGCGTTGGGATGTTATGGCTGGGAACCTTAACTCCTTTAAGCCTGTTGAAGGAGAGTTCTATCCTTCACATGAATCAATTGATTTTTATCATCATTTTAAAGAGGATATTGCTTTATTTGCGGAGATGGGATTTAAATCGTTACGTGTATCGATTGCGTGGACGAGAATTTTTCCGAATGGCAATGATGAAACAGTAAATGAAGCTGGTTTACAGTTCTACGATGATTTATTTGATGAACTATTAAAATATAATATTGAACCAGTTGTTACGATGGCTCATTTCGATGTCCCTGTACATTTAGTTGAAGCATATGGGGGCTGGAGAGATAGAAAACTTGTACACTACTTTGAGAAGTATGCGAAAACTATTTTTAATAGATATAAAGATAAAGTGAAATATTGGATGACGTTCAATGAAATAAATATGTTACTTCATTTACCATTTGTAGGTGCAGGTCTTGTATTTAAAGAGGGAGAGAATAAAAAACAAATCCAATATCAAGCGGCGCATCACCAGCTTGTTGCAAGTGCACTGGCAGTGAAAGCTTGTCATGAAATTATACCTAATGCCAAAATCGGATGTATGTTAGCGGCAGGAACTGTATATCCACATACATGTAATCCAGAAGATGTTTTCAATGCAATGGAAAAAGATCGTGAGTCCTTCTTCTTTATTGATGTTCAGGCTAGAGGAGCATATCCAGGATATGCGAAGAGATTCTTTAAGGATCATAAATTAGTAATTGAGATGGAAAAAGATGATGAAGAAATTTTGAAAAACTACACAGTTGATTATATTGGATTCAGTTATTATTCAAGTAGGGTAACAAGTACGGATCAAAAAGTATTAAACAATATGACGAATGGAAATGTATTTGGTTCTATTGAAAATCCTTATCTAGAAAAATCAGAATGGGGATGGACTATTGATCCAAAAGGTTTTAGGATTACAGCAAATCAATTGTATGATCGCTATCAAAAACCTTTATTCGTCGTTGAAAATGGTCTAGGGGCTGTTGATGAGGTTACTTCTGAAGGTGAGATTCATGATGATTATCGGATTGAATATTTAGAGAAACATATGCTAGAAATGGCTGAAGCAATCGAAGACGGGGTAGAAATTATAGGGTATACAAGCTGGGGTCCGATTGATATTGTCAGTGCATCGACTGGTGAGATGAAAAAGCGTTATGGCTACATTTATGTTGATAAAGATAATGAAGGAAGCGGATCAAAAAAGAGAATAAAAAAGAAGAGCTTTAATTGGTATAAAAAAGTGATTGAATCTAATGGGGAAAATCTTAACTAAAAGATTACATGAAATTTAAAGCTATTTTCATACGGATAGACTAAAAAAACTGAGGAGCGGATTTTAATGGAGAAACAAATTAAAAGATTTCCAGAAGGATTTTTATGGGGCGGAGCTACTGCTGCTAACCAAATGGAAGGCGGATTTTATGAAGGTGGAAAAGGGTTAAATATTGCGGATGTTTTACCTGGTGGAAAAGGACGTCTTAAAATATTGCAAGATCCTGGTTTCAATTTTGAAATTGATAAAACAAAATTTAGTTATCCAAACCATGATGGTATTGATTTCTACAATCGTTATAAAGAAGATATTGCATTGTTTGCAGAAATGGGTTTTAAATCATTCCGTATGTCTATTGCTTGGACAAGAATATTCCCAAATGGTGATGAACTAGAGCCAAATGAAGAAGGTTTAGCTTTTTATGATCGCGTTTTTGCTGAGCTAGAAAAACACGGAATTGAACCTGTTGTGACAATCTCTCATTATGAAATGCCAGTCAATCTTGTTAAAAAGTATGGTGGTTGGAGAAATCGTGAAGTGGTTAGTTTCTTCGAACGATATGTAAATGTAATATTGAATCGCTATAAAAATCAAGTGAAATATTGGATGACATTCAATGAGATTAATAGCGGTTTAATTATGCCAATTATGGGACTTGGATTCTCTATCAATAAAGAAGAAGATAAATATGAGCCGACATTCCAAGCGTTCCATCATCAATTTGTTGCGAGTGCACTTGCAGTGAAAGCTTGTCACGAGATCATTCCGGAGTCAAAAATAGGTTGTATGATTATATATGCTCCAGTCTACTCATATGATTGTGATCCGCAAAATGAATTGTATGCACTTCAAGAAGAGCGTTTATTTAATTACTTCTGTGCTGATGTTCAAGTTCGAGGTAAATATCCAACGTTCATTCAATCCTATTTCAAAAAACATAATATTGAACTGGATATTCAAGAGGGTGATTTAGAATTAATAAAAGAGCATACAGTAGATTACATTGGTTTCAGTTATTACATGTCTCGTACGGAGAAAAAAGAGAAGACTGAGCAAGAAAAAGCACAAGGAAATATTATGGCAGGTATAAAAAATCCATTCCTGAAAGCGAGTGATTGGGGATGGGAAATTGATCCGACTGGCTTAAGAATTTCATTAAATAAATTGTATGATCGATATGAAGTACCACTATTCGTTGTTGAGAATGGTCTAGGTGCTTATGATGAAATCGAAGAAGACGGTACAATTCATGATGATTACCGAATTAATTATTTACGGGAGCATATGATCGCAATGCGTGATGCGATACAAGAAGATGGAGTTGAAATGCTTGGATATACGAGCTGGGGATGTATTGATTTAGTAAGTGCATCTACAGGAGAGATGTCTAAACGCTATGGTTACATTTATGTTGATAAGCATGATGACGGATCTGGAACATTAGAGCGCAAAAAGAAAAATTCATTCTTCTGGTATAAAGATGTTATTCATACTAACGGAGAAATACTTTAATACGAGTTCATAAAAAAGAAGAGCTGAAATGCTCTTCTTTTTTTATGGAAGTATGTCAGAAATCCCAACGAAGAAAGTGATTGTCGCAACAATAAAACAAAAGATAGCTTTCGATTTTTGCTTTCGCTGTATTTCATCAATTCCCCAAAGGATAAATATGATGCTTAGAAGGATAAATACGTATGGGAAAAGAATAGAGATTTGTGCAAAGAGGCTAAATAGAGCAAGAATAAAAGCAATAGCAGATAATATGATTCGAATATTTGTTAACATGGAAGCATCCTTAGTAGAAAAAGATAGTTACCGGGAGGCAATAATTATAATAGCGACGATTAAAGTGAATACGCCAGAAAAGAAAGAGAGTGTACTATTTACGTTCTTTTGTTTCTGTTTTTCTTCTGCGCTCATGATGAAAGTCATAACAGATAAGGCGATAAGCATATATGGCATCATAACAAGCGGATTTGTAAACATTCCGGATAGAGCGAGAGCGATGACGATAAGAGCGGATATAATGCGAAATGTTTTTAGCATACGATTCTCCACCTTTTTTTGTCTAGATTGTCCTCAAATTTATTACCTGTTCGAAAAAGCCAAATTGGTGAAAGATAATAGTCGGTAGGTGATTAAAGTTTCATTTTACATATAGCGAAAGTAGTCCGATATTAAAACGTAGAATATAAAACTAGCAACGAAAAAAAACGGAATGCTCATTGATTTTCGTCCGGATTTCAGTTCATTAATTCCTAGAAGAATAAAGGAGAAACTGAGAGAAAATTGTATGTATGGGGTAAATATGAAAGTATCGGTAATAAGAGAATAAGTACAAAGTGAGATGATGAGAAGCGTGAGAAGTCCTAAAACAATCCGTAATCCAGTTAGCATTGTATACCCTCCTTTTAAATAGACTATTTACCGGAATATTTCTGAGAAGCTAAGAAATAAAGCACCAGCTCCAGCTATGAAAGCAAATGTGCCACTAGATTTTCTGTCTTTTTTTATTTCTTCTATCCCTATAGTAAAAACCATTAATCCTAAGAAAATGAACATGTAGGGCATAACGTCTCTGTTGCTGCTAATAAAACTATAGATTGCTATAGATAAAGCGATAAGTGATACGGCATCCTTTTAGCATAAAATCCCTCCTTTTATTTTAAATAGGTAAGGGTGAGGACAATCCAACTGAAAGCTCCAGCAGCAATACAAATAAATCCGGTGCCTGAATCCTTTTTCTTTATTTGTTCAATTGCGATGAGAAACATTAAAGCGCCTAATAGAAATTGTGAAAGTGGTAGAAAGTTATTTTGACCTGTATAGAGCCCCATTGCCGACATAATTATCACAGTGAGTGCGATTGCGATGCGAAGTATACGAAGCATATTATGACTCCTCTTTATTATTTTTTGTATAAGGATTATCTTCTGGTTTATTAACAGAATGTTTATCCCGCATTAACGGGCAGTAAAACTCCCACCTCAAGATTTGGCTGGAGCAAAGAAGTTAGGCGGGAGATCAACTGCCCGTAAACGCCCGATTGGTTCAACTAATAATCAGTGGGGGATGAACAAAACCCCCACTGATTATAGTTTCACTTTATATGCGTAGCCTTTATTAATTGTTATGACGGAGAGTACTAATATGACTAGGACGATAATAATGCCGATAATTAATATTTTGAGAATGAAATTCCTTCTTTTCTTTATTTTACATAATTTTGTAATTGATGAAAACAATAGAAATTAAAAGGATGAAAGAAGGGTGTTACATGGAGAATAAAAAAACATATTATATATCAGTTGGAAATGGTCAAATTTCACAAGTGAAGACGGCGGACACATATAATTTTGAAATTTATGCAAATGACGAGGAGATTACAAAGTTAAGGGAGTATTTTGATCAAGCATATGAAGAGGATCTAGGTTCGTTTGTACGCTCCCATGTTCCATTCGTTGAGTATCATCATGATTCAAATAATGATCGATATGATGAACAACTACAAGAAGCATATAAAATGATTTATGACTTAGGGAATCATGAAACGAAAGAATTAGTCGCGCAAATGGGAATAATCAATGGATTATAATTGGATAATATTATGCAGAAAAGCGAGAATATGCTACAATTTGTGGTAGGGAAAGCTTGTAACCATCAATAGGGGAGTAATGGCATGTACAAATTTAAAGATTATTACCACAACACTGTACAATTATCGTTTGAACGTTACCCATTTTCTCCTGAGCCAAAGCATGTTTGGGTTGTATGCCGGTACGGGGATCAATGGTTATTAACGCATCATTTACGCCGCGGTCTTGAATTTCCAGGTGGTAAAGTAGAACTCGGGGAAACACCGGAAGAAGCGGCAGTTCGAGAAGTTCATGAGGAAACCGGCGGCATAGTTTCTGATTTAACTTACTTAGGACAATATAAAGTATCCGGAAAAGACAAAATAATCATTAAAAACATTTATTTTGCAACAATTAGTGCGGTAGAAGCACATACGCATTACGAAGAAACGAAAGGATCTGTTTTATTAACAGACATTCCTGATAACATTAAAACGGATAGAAAATTTAGCTTTATTATGCGCGATGATGTATTAGCGCGTACGATGAAACATATAGAAGAAATCGGCTGTTTTACGAAGTAAAGTGGCCGATTTCTTTTTTGTGTTCAAGAATAAATGTAAATATATCTTTATATTATTTTGGGTATATTATACAATTTTGTAAAGATATATTTGCATTTTAGGAGGGGAAATATGGATAAAGGAAAAGAAACGACTGTTGCTGTTTCGATGGTTAAATTAAATTTCTATGCATTTTTTATAATATTTACTTTGGCATTTGGAATTAGTTTTTTGCATGCACTTCTTTCAGGTGGGTTTCAAGTTGAAATTACGTTACCAACTGTGCTTCTTTTTATTATCGCAATGATTGTTCTCGTTTGTATTCATGAAGCGATACATTTAATAGGATTTCGCTATATCGGAGGCGTTCCATGGAGTGAGCTGAAATGGGGTGTCAATTGGAAGTTAGGTGTTGCATATGCTCATTCTAAAAAGGCGATTACAGTAAAGCAAATGAAGAAAGTGTTAATGCTTCCGTTTTTACCAACTGGAATTTTACCAATTGTATTGGGATTAGCTATGAATGATCAAGCGATCTCATTTTTAGGGATTCTACTAACAGCAGGTTGTATCGGTGACATTGCCTTATATCAAAAAGTTTCAAAGTTTCCAGATGATGCGCAAGTGATAGACCATCCGAGTAAACCGCAGTTTACAGTTTATGAATAATAAAGGAAGAGGAGGCGTTTTTGAACAACGGCCTCCTCTTATGATTGTCAGCTTTTGTTGGTAAGTCGATATTCCTTGCCTTATCGCTAATAAAATTCCATGTACTATCGTATTGTTTTCGTCTCCACCTCTAAAAGCGAAAGCACCTCCAACAAATCGTTCACCATGCGTGAATGTTCAAAGTCACCCCAAAATGAATCTCTCTTCCAAACGCCAAGAATCCCTACATGTTCAGAACCAAGCACATCGTTTTCTGGATGATCTCCAACGTACATGCATTCTTCTGCCTTCACATGTAGCTTTTGCAAAGCTCGTTCGAAAATCTCAGGATGTGGTTTTTTAATCCCTTCCGCTTCTGAAACGAGAATTGTATTTGTATACGTATGTATGTTTAGTGCTCGAAGGTTGTTCATTTGGAAATCAGTAAAGCCATTTGTAATAATACCGATTTTTATATTTTGCTGTTTTAACTGTTGAAGTAGTTCATGCATGTTTGGGAAAGGAATACAATGATGTTGGAAGTTTGTAATGTAGTCGTGCAGCAGTTGTTCTTGTATTAAAGTAGTAATGTTGTATTCGCAAAGGAGAGTGGCATACACTTTATCCTTCCACGTATAGCCGTTATTGTCGAGTTCAAGAAAACGAGAGCAATACTCGGATTTTTCTACGCTGATCAAATGAGAGGCGAAGCGATTATATTGATCATGAATAAACTTTTCTAAAGATTGACGACGATCTAATAGTGTTCCATCTAAGTCGAATACGACCGCACGAATCATATGTAACCCCCTCAAAGTTTTTATAAATAATTATCGCATATTCATTGGAAAATGATTATCATATTTTTGTAGGCTGTAACGATGGAGGTTTATAATGAAAGAACTGTATGGAAAATTAGTTTGTTTTATTATTTCAATTGGCTTAGTAGCTGGATGTGATTTGTCGGAACGAACTTCGAAAAGAGAGAAAAAAGATGTATGTGAAACGACAGAAAAATGCACACAAATAGGTGATGAAACGCTACAAAAAGTACATAAAAAGATAGATGGACTATCTGAACTAGAAGCAGCAGAAGATTATGATATAGAAGAGCATGAAAGTACGAATATGAAAGAAGCGGAAATGAAAAAAGAGGATGATGAAAATTATTTCTTTTTAGCTTCTTATTATATTGATGGTGATGAAATTGTAGATCCTTATTTCGATAAATTAGATCGCAAACGATTGAATAAGGTTTTCGCTGAAGATAAAGAAGCGAAAGAAGAGGTGTTGGAACAACGCCAAGATAGAGGGTATCATGGGTCGTTATGGGATATGTACAGTACTCTTATTCCAGCTAAGTATCGCAGCGACATAAAAGAATTTGATATGGTAACAGATGGCTACGATGGAATTGTGGCTCATGTTATGCCAAGTATGGAGTATCCGAAAGAGTGGGTTCTTAGTTTAGATACGCTTGATTCTGCAGTTAATATTGATCAAGTGATGAAAACATTAATTCATGAGACGGCTCACGTATTGACGCTGGGGAATAAACAAATACCAGTAAATGAAAAGTACTTAAAGGCTTTTGAAGAAGATAAAGATATTTCATCATACCAAAATAAATGTAAATCTCTTTTCTTACAAGAAGGATGTGCGAAAGAGAGCTCTTATATAAATCAATTCCATAATTTATTCTGGAAACCAATTGAGCAGGAGTGGACAGAAAAGAAAGTGGAAGAAAGCGAAGAAGCTCAAATTGAATTCTTTAAGGAAAAGCATGATGGGTTTGTTTCACTGTATGGAACGACAAATGTAGCAGAGGATATTGCGGATACATTTACAGCGTTTATATTACAAGATTCAAAAAAGGTGAAAGAAGGATCGGAATTAAAATATAAAAAAATTGCCTTCTTCTATCAATTCCCTGAGCTTGTAAAAATGAGAGCGGAAGTGTTAGCGGGATTATATGATGTTTCGAAAACTATAGAACAATAAAGTGGACGCTAATGCGATTGATGTGTTCGATATATTTTAGCCAAGGGAAAACGTGAAGAATTTTACTTCTTTGCGTTTCTTTATATTTATAAGATTGAAAATTCTGTCTTTTTTTAAAAAAGAAGAAGGAACTGAAGCTTTAAAATAGAATTAGTATAAAAATGTCACAAATTAGACACAATTATAATGCGCATATTATAGGGGCTATAAGTTTACTCTCGAGGAGGTAATGAAGCGTATGAAAACGATTCTTGCGGTTGCTGGTCTCATTTGGGTAATGTCTCACGGTTTTCCGATTTTTGAAGGAGAGCAAATTCGTAGTGCATTGGATAAAAAGTTTAATGATTATCATGTGATAGATCGAAAAGATAATGTCGTTACAGTGCGTGTGAAAGATTGTTTCCATACAGTTACGGTTGCGAATGGAAACGTTACAAATGAATCAAAAATGTGCGATCAAAGATAAAAGAAAGAAGCTGACTCTGGCGTATCGCTCTAAGTCAGCTTTTTTTTCGCTTTCCGATAAGGAGTTTTTCAAACGCCTCGACAAATACATACATAAGAGTTGCGAGGACGCAAGTGAGCAATACACTGAGCAAGACGAGTGTGAAGTTAAAGACTTGGAATCCATAGCTAATTAAATAGCCAAGTCCTTGTTTAGAAACGAGGAGTTCCCCAAAAATAACACCGACCCACGATAAGCCAACATTCACTTTTAACGTTGAAATAATTGCAGGGAAAGATGAAGGGAGAATAACGTGTTTATAGCATTGCCATTTATTTGCGCCAAATGTGTCCATGACCTTTATATAGTTGGAATCGACTTCTTGAAATGCGCTGTAAATAACGAGAATGGTAATGATGATGGAAATGATTACTCCCATTGCGATAGAAGATGAAATGTTTGGACCAAAAATAACAATGATAATTGGACCGAGTGCAACTTTTGGCATTGCATTTAGGACAACGAGATAAGGATCAAGTACGCGGGCTAAAAGTGGCATCCACCAAAGGAAAGTAGCGATAATAGCTCCGAGTACAGTTCCGAGAATAAAACCTACTCCAGTTTCCAGTAATGTCGTCCATATGTGAATCCAAAGTGAACCGTCAATCCATTTCGCTAAGAAGAGATCCCAAATGCTCGAAGGAGAGCTAAAGAGTAAAGGGTCAATCCACTCCTTTTTACTAGCTATTTCCCATAGCGAAAAAAAGAGGATGAGCAGTAAAAGCTGTAAAGAACGTGCTAACCATGCGCGTCTGCGTTCTTTTTTTCGAAACTGTTCATGTAGTTGTTTTATATTATCCAAGTCGTTCCAACTCCTTCCATATTTCTTGGAAGAGGGATGGGAAGTCATGGTGGTGGCGTGCTTCTAACGGTGATAAGGAACGAATACTTTCTGGGACGATGAACGTTTTTGCAATTTTTCCAGGGTTCGCCTGCAGTAAATAAATACGATCACTCATCGCGATTGCTTCTTCAATATCGTGTGTCACGAGTAGAGATGTTTTTTTATAGTTACGTAATAATGTGAAGACGAGATCTTCTAGTTTTAACTTTGTTTGATAATCGAGTGCGGAAAATGGTTCATCCAGCAATAAAATTTTTGGATCGGTCGCTAACGTTCGAACGAGTGCTGCACGTTGGCGCATACCGCCGGATAGTTCACGAGGATATTGCTGTTCTATATCATGCAAACCGACTTGTTGTAAAAGCTTTAATGTATGCTCTTTCGTATATTCGTCATAAATCTTCCGAATATGAAGTCCGAGCATAATGTTTTCTTCAATTGTTTTCCATGGAAACAAGTAATCTTGCTGGAGCATATAGCCCATAGATGGGGTCTTAGTTGTAATCGGTTCACCATCTAAAAATACGATACCTTCAATTGGATCAAGTAGCCCTGCGATGATGGAGAGGAGTGTTGTTTTTCCGCAACCACTCGGACCAAGAATAGAAATAAATTCTCCTTCTTCTACTTGTAAACTCATATCTTCAAGAATAAGTTTGGCATTTTTTTTTGCGAAAAAGCAGTGAGAAACGTTACGTATTTGTAAAAAGCTCATACACTTCGCCTCTATTTCTTAATAACGCTTTCGGCAATTTTTGTATTGACGAGCGTTTCATGTGGAACTTCTTTTTGCAATTCACCAGCTTCTTTCATAATCGTTTGGAGCTGTTTCCATTCAGAAGCATCTAATAATGGATTTGTCGCATAAGAATGTTGTTTTTTGTAGCGCTCAATTACTTTCACTGAAATGTCTTTTGAAGTGTCTTTAAATAGTGGTGAAACAGCATTGGCAATCTCTTCTGGACTATGAGTATCAACCCATTGCTGTGCTTTATATAGTGCACGCGTGAATTTTTCAGCAGCAGCTTTATCTTTCTTTAAGAAACTTTCTTTTGCCATAAACGTTGTATACGGAACAGTGCCAGATTCAGCTCCAAAAGACGCGACGATATAACCTTTTCCCTCTTTTTCCAGTATACTTGCAGTCGGTTCAAAGAGCTGTACAAATTCTCCCGTACCAGATGAAAAGGCATTTGCAATATTAGCAAACTCAATATTTTGAATTAAGTTTGTATCTTTGTGTGGATCAATGCCATTTTTCTTTAAAACGTATTCTCCAACCATTTGCGGCATGCCGCCTTTACGCTGTCCTAAAAACGTAACGCCTTTTACGTTATTCCAATTAAAAGAATCTAATTTTTTACGTGAAACTAAAAATGTGCCATCTGTTTGTGTAAGTTGGGCAAAATTAATGACAGGGTCTTTTGCTCCTTGTTGATGAACATAAATAGATGTTTCTGAACCAACAAGCGCAATATCGATTCCGCCAGATAAAAGGGCTGTCATCGTTTTATCTCCGCCAGCTGTTGTTTGTAAGTCAATATTTAAACCTTCCTCTTTAAAAAATCCTTTTTCAATTCCAACATATAATGGTGCGTAGAAAAGAGAGTGGGTAACTTCGCCAACGCGAATTTTTTGATCTTGCTCTTTCGTACTTTCCTTTGTGCTACTACAAGCAGTGAATGTGAAAACAGCTAATAACATGATGCAAAAAACGGTAATTAATTTTTTCACTATATGACACCTCCTAGAAGTCAATCTACAAGCATAATATGTAGGTAAGTGCCCATATGTGAGTATATATAGCAGGAATTTTTTGGGTAGTAAAGAAGTACAAATATAAGGGGTGATAAAATGGATTACGAATACGATGATAGCGTACATTTACATCTTGATTATTTCGGAACTGAATGTGATATGGAATCGATTGCTTATAAGAGGAAGCATGAAGACGTGTGGGATGTATATTTTAATTTTGGAGTATATGGTATTCAGAAAGATGATGTAGAGGCAGGAATGTTTATGGACGAATATGCCGGTTATTACGTTTTTTCTGTACATGCTCGTGATTTGAGTTGGGAATTTGGAAGTGCTCAGTTTGAAGAATGGGTTTTGAAGAACCATATAGTAGAAAAAACGCTTCAAAAATAGGGAGGAATTTCGTGGCCAGATTTCTCATTCTATTGTTCATTTTCGTAGTCGGATTTCTCATTATACAAGTGCTCATTTACCGATTTGCAAAGAAAAATATTCATAAGTATAAGGAAATGAAATGGATTCATATGTGGCTAGATATGACTATGAAAAAGGGGCCGAGATTAGATTTTTTTGATTTTATCTTTATAGTAATCGTGTGTATCATATGGAAAATATGGATGCTTCCTCTTATATAGTAAACATGCTAATCATTTCATCATTTTTTTCCTTTCATAAATAAGTAACAAAAAGAACCTGTCGCATTGAACTGTATCCCGAATCATGGGCACTTAAAAAAAGCCCATGATTCGGGGTTTTTGTGTATTTTTATCAAAAAACCTCGTTATCCTTAATCCATATAAAATATAGATTTTAAAAAAACTCCCCTTAAGCATCTAAAGGGAGTTTTTTAGGTTTATACATCAGTAAAATACTATTTTTAAATTACTATAAATCTATTTCTTTCGTGTTAGAACCATTACAACAAACCAAAATAAAATAACTAAACCTGCAATACCAATTGCTATTGGAGTGTTTAAACTTAATAAATAATCTACACCAAAATAGAAAATTACACAGATTAGAATAGCTAATACTATAACAAACTTGTCATTCATTAGAATACTAGTAACATTACTGCTGTATCTTTAAAAATCTTGTTCTTTATAATAAATTCCTCCTACGACATAACGTTTTCTTTTTATTTTTCTATTTTTTACCCTATATCCAAATAATAAGTTTATTGGAATTTAAATACAAGTCTCGTTGTCTATACGATTGTTTGGTATGATTAACCTGTAAAGAATTGTAAACTTTACAAGGTATATGATTGGAAAATTATGAAAAAAAGAATTGAAATTCCAAGAATATTGGATAGAAGTTTAATACATAAAACTTGGTTATCAAGTCGGAGGAAGGCACCTTAGGGTGTCTTTTCTTTTTTTCTTAAAGGACCTGCTCAATTAATGAGTAAAAACATAAAGTAAATTGAATCCGTTAAAATACATGAGTGACACCTTGTTTTCTCCTCTTATCTAAAGGAGGAACTATTATGGGCTTTGGTGGTAGTTGTAGTAGTTGTGGCGGCGGCTTTGCTTTATTAGTTGTATTATTTATTTTATTAATCATAGTTGGAGCTTCTTGCTTCTGCTAAAAAACTATCGGAAAAGACACTCTTATATGGGTGTCTTTTCTTTGTTTTTACTAATACAGACACAGAAAGCGCCTTTATACATTCTACAATCAGTCCATTTGTTGTTGTTGTTCTTTTTGTAATTTAAAATGGTAATTGCTAAATAGGAAGAGAGGATAAGAGTATGAGAAAGTAATCCAAATTCTAACGGCTTGTGAGAAATAATTCGAATGAAGAATGGAATATATAGCATGAAGTAAATAATGAGGAAAATGATTTTGGGAAATGAGAATGTAGGTGTATTCACATCGGAAACCCCCT
Source organism: Bacillus sp. CDB3 (assembly GCF_002081505.1). Lineage (NCBI taxonomy): Bacteria > Bacillati > Bacillota > Bacilli > Caryophanales > Bacillaceae > Bacillus > Bacillus sp. CDB3. The sequence goes on from NZ_ALBR01000099.1 coordinate 114,082, forward strand.
TTTTCCAATTGTAGCATATAGTGTTACATGGGAAATTCAATGCATACGACAAATTACGACAATTGGGTTCATACATATTTGTTATTCTATTAAAGGTCATTATTTGTAATGTATATATAGGAGGATTTTTTTAATGTTAAAGAAATTATTATTATTTGTACTTACGGGCTTATGTGTAGTTGTTTTAACAGCTTGTAAAGATGAAGAGGACAAGCTGAAGGCAGCGGAAGAACAGAAAATAGATGAGAAGAAAGTAGAAGATAAGAAGGTAGAAGAGGAAAGTAAACAAGAACAACAACAAAAGGCAGCGGAAGAAAAGCGTAAGCAGGAAGAGCAGAAAAGAGTAGAAGAAGAAAAGCGTAAGCAGGAAGAACAGCAAAGAGTAGAAGAAGAAAAGCGTAAGCAGGAAGAGCAGCAAAGAGTAGAAGAAGAAAAGCGTAAGCAGGAAGAGCAGCAAAGAGTAGAAGAAGAAAAGCGTAAGCAGGAAGAGCAGCAAAGAGTAGAAGAAGAAAAGCGTAAGCAGGAAGAGCAGCAAAGAGTAGAAGAAGAAAAGCGTAAGCAGGAAGAGCAGCAAAGAGTAGAAGAAGAAAAGCGTAAGCAGGAAGAGCAGCAAAGAGTAGAAGAAGAAAAGCGTAAGCAAGAAGAGCAGAAGATCCAGCAACAACAGTCTGCACAACAAGAGAGAACACAGAAACAAGAAAAAACAACACAAGCAACGGGTGGGAAGCCGACAAGATCACAAATTTCGGTCGGTTCCCATGTAGTTATCCAATTAGATAAAGATTATAGTAAAACTGTGAGCGGTGTTGTGAAAGATATTTTAACAAACACGGAAACACATACGTACGGAATTAAAGTTCGATTACAAGATGGACAAATTGGCCGTGTTCAAAGTGTTGGGTAATGAAAAAGAGATTTCCTTTCTTAGGAAATCTCTTTTTTCTATTCGGTATGTACAAAAGGTAACAGATGACACTATACGGAGGGTGTACATGAGAAGACGTTGTGTACATAATATGTTATGTTTATATAAGTAATATTTTATTACGGTGCGGGGTGAAATTAATAAACAGAAAAGAGGGAATGAATTGAGGGATAATTATTCATTTCATCAGCCAAGAAGAAGTATATTAATTTCAGCGCTTTTAAGTGGTTTAGTAACCTTATATGTTGTACCCACACTTTTCTTGATTTTAAAACATTTTAGTTTAGATACGATGAAAGATATGTTAAATCAAAAAATTGTTTTAAGCATAATGACAATTTTGATGTGGGTTGTACTACTGTATGTTGCATATTTAAATAAAGGTATAGTTAATAAATTTAAACCGATTATTCGGATTTATATTAGAACTTTTTTAGTAGCTCATGCGGTTACTCTACTTTTTATTTTTATGCAAAATAATATGGACCTCTTCAATACAATGAATTGGATTTACAGCTATAATGCACAGTTTATATTTAGCTTAATTTTAATTTATGCGATATATGTCTTGGTTTACAACGTACTTGGAAAAGTTTTTTTGAGTACTATTTTGACAAGCAGTGTATTAATTATTTTGGCTATTGTAAATCACTTTAAAATTATTTTTAGGGGAGAGCCTCTATATCCTTCTGATTTTACACAGATTGGCCATATGCAATCTGTTATACCGATGGTGATGGAATATTTTAGTTGGATTTATATTTTTGTCGTTATCGTAAGTATTGTAGCTTGTATTATAGCGGGGGTATATATTAGAAAATATATTCAAAGTGTAAAGATTCATCCAGGAGTAAGAGCCTTATTAGTAGTAGGATCTGTTTTTGTTTTATATGTGTATGGTAATTTTACGAATACGTTTATGAATAAATGGTTTCAAAAGTCGGGTATAGAGTTCGTTTTGTGGAATCAAAATGAAAATTATGCTTCGAATGGTTTTGTGTTAGGCTTTATAAGTAATTTAGATACGACAGTCATTGAAAAGCCGAAAGATTATTCAAAAGAAAATATGCTTCAAATAGCAAACGACATAAAGAAACAATATGGTAGCAATATAGGGGCACAGAAGCAAGAAGAGAAACCAAATATTATTTTTGTAATGAGTGAATCGTTTTGGGATCCAACGAAATTAACGAATCTTTCCTTTAGTGAAGATCCTTTACCGAATTTGCATCATTATATAGAAAGTTTTCCAGGTGGACAAACTATTTCGCCAACATTTGGAGGGAATACTGCGAATGTTGAATTTGAGGCGTTAACGAGTTATTCAATGAGTTTGTTAAAACCAGGATCTATACCATATCAGCAAGTCGTTACAAATAAAATGGAAATCCCATCTATTCCTCGAACGTTGAAAAAAGAAGGGTATTACACAAGCGCTATTCATTCGTTCGGTCGCTCATTTTTTAAACGCGATGATGTATATAAAGTGTTAGGCTTTGATAATTTTAATGCACAAGATACGATGGAAAATGTAGAAGTTGATGGAGATTATATTAGCGATTTATCTATAAGTAAAGAGATAATAGCTGAATTAGAGAAGCAAAAGAAACCTACGTTTGTTCATGCAGTTACGATGCAAAATCATTTTCCATTTACAGAAGGAAGATTTGGCGAAAATCAAATCGAGATTAATGGATTAGAAAATGAAGAATCGAGGGCTGAATTAGAGACTTATACAGAAGGTTTAAGACGTTCAGATGAAGCTCTTCAATATTTAATAGAGCAACTAGATAGTCTAGATAGATCTACATTATTGGTATTTTTTGGAGATCATCTCCCATCACTAGGAACAAATAAATCTCTTTATAAAGAGACTGGCTATATAACAAATGAAAAAACGCCAAGTGAACGATTAGCAATGGCACAAACGCCATTATTAATGTATGCCAATTTTGATATACCAAATGACAATTTAGGTTTAGTAAGTCCAATTTATTTTTCAAATCTTGTCCTTGATTATGCTGGATTAAATAAGGTACCGTTCTATCAATTTTTATCGAAGTTATATGAAGAAGTTCCCGTACTTCGTGACGAATTGATGATAGGAAAAGACGGAGAAGTAATAAAAAATTTAACAGCGAAACAAAAAGAAATGTTAAAGCAATATGAGTTTATTCAATATGACTTACTCGCCGGAAAGCAATATAGTAAGGATATATTATTTAAATAAGCGAAAAAAAGAACTTGTATACGATACAAGTTCTTTTTTCATAGTATTTAACGGGGTAACCAGACAGTCTGGGTTTAGGGAGTATTACCTGTACATTTAGTATAAATTAAAATAGAATCGGTTTATTGATTGATTTGTGAGAAGTGTGTGAATTTTTTATTTAGTGTATAATTAGACAATTTGTTTAATGTGTAAAAAACTCTTTAAGATTTCTAAGAGTTTTTTTATTTAGGTATATATTAAAATTTCAGAAAAATCAGTTATAATTAAGATGTGTGGTAATTTTAAAAAAAGAGGTGGGATATTGAAGAGTTTTTGGGGCGAGAAAATAACAGAATTTATCATTAGTATCGTAGTTATTCTTACTGTGAGCTACGTACCATTCTATTTGTTTCTAGGGAATAAGCTTGATTTTATTACATATTTACAGAGGTTAGCTTCTCCAAAGGAGATTGCACATATTGATACGAACACTATGCAGTCAATTCCCTTTTTTGAACGAATTATTGAACCCTATACGTATTCTATGACTATTCTTTTTATCGCTACCTGTTTAACAATTATCCTTTCAATTGGCCTTTCATTTGCATATTTATTAGTTTCTTCTAAAGTTAAAAAGTGGATTGAGAGTTGTTTAATTTTAATCGAATCAGTTCCAGATTTGTTATTAATTTTTAGTTTGCAATTATTTGTTGTATGGATTTATAAACAGACAGGATATCGCTTCGTTACTATTTATGCGTTTAATGATGAACGTGCATATGTCTTACCTATTCTTTGTATGACGATTGTTCCAACTCTTCATTTTTTCCGTGTTATCGTTTTATTTTTAATGGAAGAGAGGAATAAGCCTTATGTGGAATTTGCTCGTGCAAAAGGATTTAGTAATAAATATATACTGTATGTTCATTTATTACGTAATATTATGTACCATCTATTAAATCACTTGCAGCCGCTGTTTTTGTTCATGATTTCAAGCCTTTTAATGGTAGAGGGAGCTTTTAATATTACGGGATATATGTCTTTCTTAATAAGGGCAGGCTCTTTAAATCCTTTAACGATGGCATGGTGGATTCTATTATTATTTGTACCATTCTATATTCTATTTGCTATTATACATTACCGAGTGAATCGTATTACAGGAGGGGCTTCTCATGATATATAGAAACTTTCGCTCCAAACGTTTTTTGTGTGGTGTTCTTTACTTTATAGGGATTGTTGTAATTAGTTATCTTATTACATGGTTTGGTAAGGATTTATATATGAGTAAGACAATATGGATGCGTGATACGAATGGGGATGTTATTGCTGCAGCTCCGTTTAGTCCGCTTACAATACCACCACTCGGTACAGATCGTAACGGTTTTAATTTGTTTTTTCAATTACTAGTAGGTGCAAAGTTTACAATTTTATTTGTATTTGGTGTATGTATTGTTCAAGTGTTTCTAGGCACTACATTAGCTCATACACCATCTATAGTACAAAAAAATTTTCGGAAAATATGTAAAGTATATTTCTTTATTCCGACAGTGTTATGGGCGATTTTGTGGATGTTCCCAATCATGTTACACAGTCAATTAACTGGGTTTAATATGGATATTATTATAAAGCAGTTTACTGTTCTTTGTTTTGCGCTGTTACCAGCTGTGATTCTTTATGTGAATCAAGAAATCAATTTATTTATGAAAAATGAGTTTGTTACAACTTCGAAAATATTAGGAGCTTCAAAGTTTCGGATTATTAGAAAGCATATATGGTTGTATTTAAAAGAAATTCTTGTCGTTCTTTTTTTACAGCAGTTTGTTCAATTATTTACGCTATTAATTCATTTGTCGTTCTTTGGGATATTAATTGGAGGACGAGGTGTAGATTATGATACGGGGAAACCATACTCACTTACGAATGAATGGGCGGGTTTAATTGGTCTATACAAAAATGAATTTTTAGCAGCGCCATGGATTGTCATTGCGCCACTACTATTCTTTACTGTTTCTATATTCGTTTTACATATGATGATCAAAGGAATAAAGAAAGAGCAAGGTAGTAGTCTATATTCTATGTATAAAAAGACAAAGAAAGAGCCATATGAACAAAGACAGAAAAAGAAGGAAATAGATAAATCATTGTTCATTCCGGTGTCTTCTAAATCGATAGAAAAAGGTAGTTAAGAAAAAGAATTTGCCCTTACGGCAAATTCTTTTTTTGTAAAGTAACTATGAATTTAAAAATTTAATAAGTTCTTTATTTAACTCATCCGCTTGATCGATAGGAGAGCCGTGCCCGCTATTTGTAAGAGGGTATATTTCAGAGTTTTTAATTCGCTCTTTTGTTAGCTCAGCGCTTTTATAAGGAATAAGTTGATCGTGAACACCGTGGAAGATTTTTGTTGGGACGTTAATTTTACTTAAGTCCTTCGTTACGTCTTCGTTTGCAGCAGCTTGCAAAATTTTGATGAGAGCATAGGAAGCGGACTGCATACCGAGATAAGAAAACCATTCTAACGTAGCGGCTCCTAAGTTTCTATTAAAAAATGATAAAGATACATCATTTAGAAATTTAGGCAAATTTACATACATTTGATTAATAAGGGTATCTGCTTGTTCTTTCGGTACGCCGTAAGGGGATTGTTGGTTTTTTACGAAAGAGGGGGAGACGGCATCGATTAATGCAAGTTTAGAAATATGGCGACCGTTATATCGTGACATGTATCGAATAGAAAGAGCACCGCCGACTGAGAAACCAACTAACGTAGCATTTTGTATTTGAAGTGCTTCTAATACAATTGCGATATCGTCAGCTAAACGATCATATGTGTAACCGGTCCATGGTTTATCAGATTGCCCGTTTCCGCGAATGTCCATGGCGACGCAGCGAAACCCGTGCTGTGGTAAAACATTGAATTGATATTGAAACATTTGGTGATTCAAAGGCCATCCGTGTACGAAGAAAACAGTTTTACTGTCAGGACCTGGGTTCATATCTTGCACAAAAATATGTACATCTTTTTCCACTGTAACGAACATGATATATCCTCCTCATGCATTTTAATAGGCTCTTTCCCAAAAGCGCTGTTTTGTCATTGCCTGAATAAATTCATTCGCAAGTAGAATAGGGTTTTGTTCTGTTATAACACCAGGTTTTTCTTCGATATTTAAAGATTGAATAATAGTAGTTCCATTTTGGAAAGCGCCAATGGGTTTAAAGTGATTATATGATTCTACGACAAATGAACTTGCTTTGTTAAGAAAATGATCATCAAGATTTCCACCAATAAGAAATAGCCCGTCATAAAGAAGCGGTGATCCTGTTAAGAAAGTATCATTCACTTCCCACTGTACATTTTGTGTTCCTTGCACTATACCTAATCGTTCGGAAATAATTACTGGCTGAAGACCGACTCGTTTGAATTGCTGTAGCATAGATTGTGCGTTTTGCCCGTCATACCCGTTTGCAACAATGACACCTACTCGTAATGTACTGGGACTAAATGTTGTATTTGCTATACTGAGTGCTGGGGATGATTTTGTGACATTAGATTCTTGAACATTTGGTACTGTTGCCCCGACCGCTTCTGCGACTAAAGTAGCCAATTCTGTACTAATATGACCAATCATACTTACGACTTGTTGGCGAACGGATTTACTTTTTACTTTTCCTAATTCAAAGGAGAAGGCTTGCATAATATGGATTTTTTCGACGTGACTCATACTATTCCAAAATAAGCGTGCTTGTGAGAAGTGGTCTTTAAAACTTGCAGCTGTTTCTCTCGTTTTATGTCCAGATACAGTAGAAGGATATGTAACAAATCCACCCTTTGTTCCGGGGACAGTATAAGGAGAATTATTAGCTAAGGAGTTATTATGGTAAGCGACTTTCCCTTTATCAATTATATATTTAGAAGCACCATCTCTTTGGTTGTTATGAAACGGGCATACCGGACGATTAATCGGTAATTCTTGATAGTTTGTACCGACGCGCGCCAATTGTGTATCTGTATAAGAAAAGAGCCTACCTTGTAAGAGAGGATCATTTGTAAAATCAATACCACGGACAATGCTTCCAGGATGCAGTGCGACTTGTTCTGTTTCAGCAAATACGTTATCAACGTTCCGATTTAACGTCATTTTCCCGATGATTTTAACAGGGAAGTCTTCTTCTGGCCAAATTTTTGTTGCATCTAATATATCGAAATCGTATTTAAATTCATCCTCTTCTTCTAAAATTTGAACGCCAAGTTCATACTCAGGGTAGTTTCCAGCATTAATATTTTCCCATAAATCACGGCGATGATAATCTGGATCAGCACCGCCTAGTTTTTGAGCTTCATCCCAAATTAACGAGTGAACGCCAAGCTTAGGCTTCCAGTGGAATTTTACGAATCGGGACTTTCTGTGCGTATTAACTAAGCGAAATGTATGAACGCCGAATCCTTGCATCATTCGAAAACTTCTCGGAATTGCGCGATCCGACATAATCCACATCATCATCGCAGCTGATTCTTGATTATTGGCGATAAAGTCCCAAAAAGTATCATGTGCTGTTTGTCCCTGAGGAATCTCATTATGTGGCTCGGGTTTAAGAGCATGAATAAGATCTGGAAATTTAATACCATCTTGAATGAAGAAAATTGGAATGTTGTTTCCTACTAAATCGAAATTTCCTTCTTCTGTATAAAACTTAACAGCGAACCCTCGTACATCTCGGTTCGTTTCATTTGCACCTTTTGATCCAGCAACTTCGGAAAAACGAATAAAAATAGGTGTCTTTTTAGATGGGTCTTGTAAAAAATGAGCCATTGTTAAGTCTTTTAAAGATTCATATAGCTCAAAAATACCATGTGCTCCGTAACCACGGGCATGAACGACTCTTTCAGGAATTCGTTCACGGTCAAAATGAGCGAGTTTTTCTCGCATAAGGAAATCTTCTAAAAGTGTAGGACCACGATCGCCGGCGGTTAAAGAGTTTTCATCATTTGAAATTTTGACACCTGTATTCGTTGTCATCTCATTTCCTTCATTGTTTTTCGTAAAGGATTGTAACTGTTCTATCTTCTTATTGTCCGGGCTATCCATATAAAGCACCTCCCATACTATACGTATTATTGTTCATGTTTTTTATGCTTACATATGGTCTGGAGAAGTATATTATCTATGGATTGATTTTCCTCATTTGTTCAATTTATCTTTGTTTGTCTATGAAAATCATTTATTATAATAAATGGTATTCTTTTGAAGGGGTGTTGAAGTGGAAGAGAGTTTTCTATCAGTTAAAGAAGAAAAGACAAACGCTAAGATTTTCTTATGGGTAATACATGTTATTTTAATTGTATATGAGGTTACATACACGATTATAATAGAAGGTACAATGCCTTTAGGAAATTGGCATAAAGTGATATGGAAGCTTGCATATATTATGGTTATATTAGGTATTAGTGTTTATTTATTTGAGAGAGGAAAAGCATATTTAGTTAAATATACATATTTATTTGCATACATGATCGCAGAGATTTTTAATATTGGATGGTATGCTTTTTGTAATACAATAGCATTTGATGAAGGGAATGTAATTGAATTTATTTTCATTTTCTTCGTACCGATATTTTTGAGTAAAAGATATTTATTTATCTTAGCGCCATTTCTTATAGGGAAATATATGATATACCTATTTGTATTTGGAGAACTTAACTTGTTTATACCTCTTGTTATCAATATGTTGTTGCTTTTTGTGTCATTTATTATTTTAAATCGATTTTTACAATATCTTTCAGCAGTAAAGGGACGTATTGCAGAGGCAAGCCAGTCACAAAAATTGGCGGTTATCGGAAAAATGGCAGCGACAGTTGGGCATGAAATTAAAAATCCACTTGCTTCATTAAAAGGGTTTACGCAATTACAAAAAGAGAAACACGAAAAAGATGCAACATATGGACAAATGATTCTTGAAATAGAAAATATGAATAACATGATTAGTGAATTAATGGAGATTGCTGCATGTAAACCTTCTGTTTATGAAAAACACATTGTAAGTGATGTTTTAGTACAAGCAGTAGAAAATATGCGCGGAAAAATGGACGAATTAAATATAAATTGCATATTTAATGAAGAGAAAAATAGAAGTGGAATTGAATGTGATAAACGCAAATTAAAAGGAGTATTTTTGTATGTTATTAAAAATGCTTTAGAGGCAATGGAACATGGTGGAACATTAAAAATACAAGTTGAAAATAAAAAAAGAGATTACGTAATAGTAAGTATAGTAGATAGTGGCTTTGGGATAAAAAAGGATAATTTAGGAAGAGTTAAGAATGCTTTTTATACAACAAAGCAAGATAGAATTGGATTAGGTCTTACGGTAGCAGAGCGAATTATTACGGAGCATCTTGGAGAATTACATATTTCTAGTGAAGTAAAAAAGGGAACGAGAGTAGAAATACTGCTCCCGAAAAAACGTAAGCGCAATGTGACACAAGATTAAGAGGGCTTGTTAAAGGAGTTATCATATGGAAAAAGGCAATATATTTGAAAAAGAAGAGATAAAGGCGTTAAAAATATTTTTAAGCTTATTCTTCTTTATATTTTTTGCGTATGATTTTTCTGAAAAGGCTATTGTTCTTTTATCAGATGAAAATCAAAAACTAGCAGATGTTTTTGGAGAAGGCTTAGGTCTATGGCTATATATTTTGATGATTGGATTATTCCTTGTCGGACTTTATATTATAAAATTGGAAAAGCCGTATATTGTGAAGTATATTATTTTAATTGGCTATAATATATTGGATTTTATTAATAACTTCATTATTTATTACGGAAGTGATGCGGAATTTGATGGCGGGAATATAGTAGAAGGATTCTTTATTTTATTTGCACCGATATTTGTGAATAAGAGGTACTTTTGGTTAGTTGCCGGAACTATTGTTGGAAAATATGTACTTATGGGATTCGTTGTTCAATCCTTTATCGTTTTTATCCCAATGGGATTATACAGCGCGTTTGTTATTATATGTTGGATTATATTCTTAAGATTCCAATCTTACGTTCGTACACTTGAAATGATGGACAAAGAAATACAAAAGGTAGAAAAATTAGCGATGGTTGGAAAAATGGCAACAGTAATTGGCGATAAGATTAGAAGACCGTTAGAAAAATTGAAAAAACTTGTGAAGAAGCAAGCAAAAAAACATCCAGAAGATAAGATTTATAGTGAAATTATGAGACAGGAAATAGAGCGAATTTATACAATAGCTACAGAACTCAGTGGGTTTGAGAAATCTAAATCGATAGAGTCAGAAACTCATAATATTAAAGAAATTATCTCTTATGTTATCAGGGTTATGGAAAAGCCAGCTTTAGAACAAGGGATAAAAATGCATGCTATTTATAGTAAAGATATCCCTTCAATTACATGCGATGAAAAACGATTGAAACAAGTATTTTTTAATTTAATAAAAAATGCGATTGAAGCAATGTCAGTTGGCGGAACTATTACTGTGAAAGTTATAGTGGAAGATGTAATCATTGTGCAAATTATAGATGAGGGATGCGGCATTCCAAAAGATAAAATTCCGAAGCTAAATGAAGCTTTTTACACAACGAAAGAAACTGGAACAGGCTTAGGATTAGTAGTTACGGAAAATATTATTAAAGATCACCACGGTAAATTGAACTTTGAAAGTGAAGTTGGAGTTGGAACGACTGTTGAGATTATATTGCCGATTTAATGATAGTGTAAGAGATAAATAGAAAACATCACTTAATTAAAAGTGATGTTTTTTTGATTTATCTTGCGTTAAGATCCAATTGGTTCAACCAATAATCAGTAGGGAAGATCCCCCTACTGATTAAAGTTTTTTCTATAGAGTACAGTTTAAATAGAGGTAATTAGAAAAATGGAGTATATAGCACTGTCAGTAATCCCAGGGCTAATATAAAGGCATAATGCATCTCCTCTTGAAACTGGATTTCCAGTTGTTGTACTAGTCCAAATAACAGTGGCAGGTCCTGGTAAAGGGATAGGATCATACACTTGAACTAGCTGTGATCCAAAGTCTGAAGGAGTAATAGTAAACGTGATTGTTCCAGTGATTTTAGCCGTAGTGGTAAAAGTAATAGTAGATATAACGTGATTAGAGGTAGGGGCGGAAAGGTTTGTTGGGACATTAGTGCAGATTTGAATTGTATAAACTTCTATAGGCAAATTATTTACATTTATAGATGCAGAAAAACCAGCTATATTTCCAGATCCAGCAACTACATAAGGAATAATATTGGAACCAACTGCTGGAGCACCTGCTATACGTTGAAACTCAGTGTTAGTTCCTTGGAAAAGGATGCTTTTTGCTGAACTGCTTCCAGCGGGTCCAGTACTACCGGTAGTCCCAGTAATGCCAGTAGGTCCAGTGCTCCCGGTAGTCCCGGTGTTCCCAGTAGGTCCAGTACTCCCGGTAGTCCCGGTGTTCCCAGTAGGTCCAGTGCTCCCGGTAGTCCCGGTGTTCCCAGTAGGTCCAGTGCCTCCGGTAGTCCCAGTGATGCCAGTAGGTCCAGTGCCTCCGGTAGTCCCAGTGATGCCAGTAGGTCCAGTGCTCCCGGTAGTCCCGGTGTTCCCAGTAGGTCCAGTGCTCCCGGTAGTCCCGAGTCGGACTCGGCCGTAGTCGGTCCGACGTCGGTCCGTCCCGGTAGTCCCCGTAGGTCGGACTTCGGCCGTACGTTACGGTCCCCGTAGG